>CAZJRT010000105.1:0-6665 GCA_964548445.1 uncultured Pseudobdellovibrionaceae bacterium | reverse complement strand
TATAAGAACCTTGCGCGAGAAACATCCCGACCTTCCGATCATCGCCTATGTCAATACTTCGGCTGAAGTAAAAGCAGAAGTCGTTGTCTGCTGCACTTCAGCTAATGCAATTGAGATAGTAAATGCGCTCGACAGTGATGAAGTTGTAATGGTGCCAGACGTCTATCTAGCCCAGCATGTTGCCGCCAACACCAGCAAAACCATCCATATGTGGCAGGGCAGTTGCCTGACCCATGAGCGTTTTACGGCAGACGATCTGCATAAGGTCCGCAGCCAGGAAGAAGGTGTTGTCATTATCGCTCATCCGGAATGCCCGCAGGACGTTCTTAAAGAAGCTGATTTTGCTGGTTCTACCGCCCAGATGATCACTTACATCGAAAAGCACAAACCGAAAAAGGTCATGCTGGTTACCGAGTGCTCGATGAGTGATAATGTTGGAGCTGATTATCCGGAAATGGAACTCATTCGCCCCTGTCAGCTTTGCCCACATATGAAAAAAATCACATTGCCCGGCATCCTTAAATCGCTACAGACCCTTGAGCACCGCGTTGAAGTGGCCCCTGATATTGCAGAACGCGCACGCAAACCGATTGAACGCATGCTGGAGCTAAGCAAGTGAACCTGGCCCCTCCAGTAATCGAGGAAGCCGTTCGCCGGGCCCTGGCTGAAGATCTGGGGCATGGTCACGATATTACCAGCGAACTACTGGTACCTGAAGGTCTTCGTACGACTGCTGTCATGCGTGCCAGAGAAGAAGGCGTCCTTGCCGGCTTGCCCTGTGCCATTGAAGCCTTCAGACAAATGTCTGCCGATATAATCCTTGAACCAGGCAAAAAGGATGGCGAACGCTTGGCCCCGGGAGATGAAATACTAAAAATCGAAGGCCCGGCCCGGGCTCTCCTGACGGCAGAGCGAACCGCTCTCAATTTTGTGACTATGCTAAGTGGTATCGCCACGCAGACTACGGCTTATGTAGATGCTGTTACTGGCACACATGCGAAAATCGTATGTACACGCAAGACCATGCCTGGATTACGGGCTTTACAGAAATATGCCGTCCGTATGGGCGGAGGCTATCCCCACCGCCATGGACTGGATGATGCAATCCTGATCAAGGACAATCATATAGCTTTGGCCGGAAGCGCTGGAAGGGCTATAGAACTGGCCCGCTCCAAAGCAGGGCATATGGTTAAAATCGAGATCGAAGTTGATAATATCAAACAGCTAGAGGAAGTTCTCAATCAAGGGGGAGCAGATTGCGTTCTTCTTGATAACATGACTCTTGATGAAATGCGGGAATGCGTACAGTTAGCTTCAGGTCGTGTAATTCTGGAAGCCTCTGGCAACGTTAACCTCGATACAGTGGGCAGCATTGCAGAAACCGGCGTGGACGTTATCTCGGCGGGGGCCCTGACCCACAGTTTCAAGTCTTTGGACATAGGGCTGGATATAAATTTTTAGAAAATCATACTCATGGATGAAACCACGATTACGATTAAAGTCACTCCAAAAGCCTCAAAGAACGAGATTGCCGGTTGGGCTAAAGACAATGAAGGGGGAGATTTCTAAAAGTCTCTGTAACCGCAGCGCCAGAAAAAGGCAAGGCTAACAAGGCTTTAATCGCGCTGCTATCAAAGCACTGCAAACTACCCAAAAGCGCATTTACTATAATTTCCGGAGAAACAAGCCGGTTTAAAACCTTAAAAATTCAAGGTAACTGTCTGGAAATCATTAGCATGTAAGTGTATAAATCTAAGAAAATTAGCAAAGCATTTATAGTTTTATGAAAAAATAATAATTGGGCAAAAGCTGGGCAAATGTTTCCGTGGGGCAGACAATCTCATGATAAAAGCTAACAGGCCTGAAATGATGGCTTTTTTTATGTTCACAATTCTGGTGAGCATGGCCTGCTTGCCGGCATACGGATCAAGCAAAGTACGCAAGCTCGATGAAGGTAACGTGAGAGAATTTGTGCTTATGACTACAAAAATGACCAGTCAGGCCCAGGACTTCCACAAATCGGATGTCCAGGAATATCTTAATGACCACCTTCACAAAAAAGGCTTTTTCAAAAGCGAGATTAAATACACCATCCCCGGATTTCCCAGTCAGTCCAACACTCTGTCTCTGAACAAGGAACAGTTTATTGACAGTATTCTAAGTGGACAACAAGCACTTCAGGATTATGAGGCACAGACCGAAGTCATCGATATCAGCATCTCGCGAGACGGGAAAAAAGCTACATTAAGTACTACCAGTATCGAACGAGGCTTAATGCCTGTGCCTAGTGAAGATGGACAGGCTGAACATAGCCCGGTAGAAGGCAGCTCCGAATGCGGCCAGATTTTAATGCTGGAAGACGGGTTGATTCAAATGTATAGCGCCACATGTAAGACTGATATAACTTTCATGACGCCATTTTAATATTTTCATATAGATGCCCCCTGAAAAACTAAAGAAAATGTTCCTTATTATCGCCACGAATGCGTTGCTTTTATATGCGGCTCTTCTGGCCGGAATGTTTCTGGCCCAACGGGCAATGATCTATTTCCCCTCAAGAACGATACCCGATCTTGTCAGCTATGGCGCTGCCGAACATATGCAGATAGTCAGCATCACAACCGCTGATAATCTGATGTTAAAAGGATGGTACGCTCCGCCTGAAAATCCGGATATGCCGGTTATCGCTCTCTTCCATGGTAACGCTGCCGAACACGGGATCAGGTTCTATATCATGCGCCCTTATCTTGAGGCTGGTTACGGAGTACTACTGGCCGGATACAGAGGATATGGCGGCAATCCCGGCAAGCCTTCTGAAAACGGCTTTTACACCGATGCGCGGGCATGGATCGATAACCTGCTGGAAAGCGGGATAAAAGCTGATCAGATTATTCTTTATGGCGAGTCAATCGGTACTGGAGTAGCCACACAAATGGCTCTGGAATATAAAGATGCCATGGCTTTAGTGTTGCAGTCCCCTTACACCAGACTTTCTGATATCGCCAGAAAACGTTACTTTTTCCTGCCTGTGGACCTGCTGATGCTTGACCGCTTCAATAACATAGACAAAATCTCACACATTGATATGCCGGTACTTATCCTGCACGGCACACTGGACGGAATTATCCCGGTAACACATGTAACGACTTTGTATGAAAAGGCAAAGGAGCCTAAACAACTCAGGCTATTCGAAGGCTACGGTCATAATGATTTGCCCGTGGAAGAACGAGCAGAAGTCGTTACCGGGTTTTTGCAGAAAAACTGATCACCTGCGTATCATCAAAAGCTTTTTGATTTCCGCTATCGCCTTTGCCGGATTAAGTCCCTTGGGACAAGTGCTCGTACAGTTCATGATCGTATGACAACGATAGAGCTTAAATGGATCTTCTAACTGATCCAACCGTTCCCCGGTGGCTTCATCGCGGCTATCGGTTATCCAGCGCCATGCATTTAACAAGGTCGCCGGCCCCAGGAAACGCTCCGGATTCCACCAGTAACTAGGGCAAGCCGTAGAACAACATGCACACAGAATACAAGCTGCCGGACCATGACCATCCGGCCCATTCAGAAGGTCTGCGTTTTCCGGGCTCTGCAACCGTTCACGAGTTGGGTCAGGGGTTTCCGTCTTGAGCCATGGCTCAATAGAACCATACTGCGCATAAAAGGTATTCAGATCGGGAACCAGATCCTTAACCACAGGCATATGGGGAAGCGGTGTTACTTTAATGGAAGAGCTTTTGATTTCCTCAATAGGTTTTGTGCAGGCAAGAGTATTGGTGCCATCAATATTCATCGCACATGAACCGCATATCCCTTCCCTGCAAGATCGTCGGAATGTCAGGGTTGGGTCGATAACATCTTTAATATACATGACGGCGTCAAGCACCATCGGCCCGCATTTACTGGTATCAATCTCGTATTCGTCCAGCCGGGGATTGTTGCCATCCTCCGGATCCCAGCGGTAAATGCGGAAAGTCTTTTTAGTCGAAGCACCGCCAGCCGCTTTATAAAGCTTGCCTTTGTGTATTTTAGAGTTTTTGGGAAGCGTAAACTGAACCATCGGATTATCCTGATACTAAGATGAAGAATCAGAATAAGCCATCCCATACGGCTTGTGAAGTTTCAAGCGATAAACCTTAAAAAGGTCTCACCGCATATCAATATCTATGCCTCTAAATCTATGCGCCATTTCGATCATTTTCTCAGGACGCAACACCCAATAACGGAAAGCTACTGTCAGACTTTGATCGCGCAATTTCTGGTAGTCTCCTTTTAAATTGTCATGCCCTTCCTGTAACTTGCGAGCCACATAGAAACTAGGCGGGTTCAGGACCGCTCTCTTGAATTTTTCGATAAGGCCAGGCTCCTCCGGCATAGGCCGGCGCGGTCGGCTTTCATCAGAATAGATTGGCTGAGGCTGTAACTTGTAAAACACTAAACCCTCTCTTTGTATTTACATAAGATAATGCCCAAAAAGCACAGACAAAATCAAGCTAATTTTCATACATTTTCTGAGATAGTCCTGATGATTAACATGACAAGTCTATGTTATCAGGCAATTCATGGCCCTCCCGGCTTGCTTCTCGGCGCACTTGGCTCATTTTTGGGCTCATTTTCGGGCTCCCTTTTTTGCTCATCCGGCACCGTGACACAAAGCGGAGAAACTTTATCCACATCTTCCTTACCATTAAACGGAGCCAGCATATCCTCTTCACGCTGCAGTGCGATTTTTGCTACTTCGATCTGCGCCTGAGCTTCATTCATATCCCCATTGAGAACCTTGTCCAACAGATCATTATATGCCTCATATTTCTTGATCTGTTCGGCCTTTCGAGACACATCCCCTTCTCTTTCCATACTCTTGAATAAACGGCGAAAAAGTCTCTCGACCTTTTTCCTTTCATTTTCAAGCAAGTCAGCTAAAGATTCACGTATTTCAAGTTGATTTTCGCTATTAAGATTCTTAACAAAATCAGGATTAAGTTTATGGTTATCTTCCATACTGTAGATACCTTCAGCCGCCTTCCTCGCGTCAATTGGCTGAATACAGTCTGCATTGGCGCTGGCCACATTGAAACTCAATACAAGTGTTCCGGCTAATGCTGCCAGATTAGTTGCCTTTTTTTTCATGTGAGTCTCCGGTCTATAATTCGATCAGCAAGGCCGTAGCGTCATCGCTCTTTTTATAGCGCGGGATTTTGAGGCATTCAGGATCATCTTCCTCAATAGCCCTTAATTCCGCCAATAATGCTCCCAGCCCTTTTGCACCGGCGGCCTCGACCAGTCCAGTTCTGGAATAACGGCCATATTTGTCGCTTAGCGCTGAAAAACCGTCTGACATTAGCAACGCCAGCGAAAACCTATTAGTTCCCCATGATTTTCTGACAAGGTGTTTGGAAAAATCGCTAAATGGATCAAATGCTCCAAAGCTGCCTGGACTGTTGGTTGATCTTCGCTGTCCCCGGATCAAAGGTTTTAGATTTTCCCGGACTTCGGTGAGAGGTATTGTGCCTTGTTGGCGAAACTCCCGTAATCTCTCCAGCATATCGGCATCAGCCTGATGATGAACAGGATCCCCAAACCAGCCATCGACCTTGCTCTCCTTGCCCACGAGAAACAAGACCGTATCAGACAAAGCTGCACAAAAAAGCATATCTTCTTTTTGATGTAACAAAGTGATAGCGGCGCTAGAGACATCAGCCCTATCCAACGGCTCTTTCCCTGCAATTTCCAGATATTTGGTTCTGATACCCGCCTGACATCTCTCAAGCAACCCTGGCAAATCAGCTCCGAAGCTTTCTGCATGCCGCATCAATGCTTCGTTTAACCTAACGGCTAACCAGCTCGCATCCGTCTCTCCCTCACCGGCAACCAGAGATTCTCCCTGACATGTCGCTCCATCAATAACCCAGGCTGTGTCTGATACACTCCCGCAGGCATCCTCATTAGGTTTATTCATAAAGCCCGGATTTGAGACAGCTTCAATGATCTTCATCTTTGATATTTTAGTAGGGAAAGATATAACGACAAACTATTAAATATCGTAGCTCGGAGGTACCGCAGGCGTTCTGCTGACTTTGGGCTTTTCCTGATACATTTTCAGGTCAGCTTCTTTTGATGCATCTTCGATAATTTCAGCCGTTGTTTTACGGTCCAGAACATCCAGAGTTATATGAGAGAATCCGTAACTGGCTTTAAGAATAATATCTTCATACTGCTGTGTTACATTATTTTTGGCTCTGACTGACAGCCCGGCCATATGATCTTTCAAACGGTTAACGGCGTCTTCCGGAAAGTTATAATCATCAGAACGAGACAGCATAAGAACGGCAAATTCATCACCGCCCAGTCTGGCTACAATATCGCATTTCCGGGTATTGGCCTTTAAGGCTTCGGTAAATTTCTGCAATGCCTTGTCACCGACATCATGGCCATAGTTATCGTTAATCGGCTTAAATTCATTCATGTCGATCATTATCATCGCACCTTGCTGCCCTGTCCTTTTCATAGAAGACAGGGCTTCAACAACATGCTTTTCAAAGCCGGCCCGGTTGTAGGTCTGTGTCAAAGGATCAAGGATTCTTTTCTGATTTACCGATGCCAGCTCTTCCTGTGTTTCACGTAGCTTCACAAGCGAGCGCCTGACTATTTCCATTGCTTCTTCG
>CAZJRT010000104.1:0-6710 GCA_964548445.1 uncultured Pseudobdellovibrionaceae bacterium | reverse complement strand
CCTGGCCCTGGCATGTAGATTTTTGCGTTAAGCTTATCAGAACTTATTAATAGGAAAACTGGATGTCCCGACAAAAAATGCGACATAGCATAGGTTTGTACTCCGAAGCCCATGCATTTTTTAACGCATTAATGATAACAGCGCTCAATAATCGTGGCATCAAATCGTCTATAATTGGTGATTGTGCAGGCTATATCTTTAAAGAAGGAAGATACAGGTCATGAGATAGAGGTAACCGAAGTCATTACTGATGCACGCGATGAGACTCAACGAGAAATTCTAGATACATATTTTCAAAAGTGGCCAGATGCAAAGCAGATAACTGAAAAACCAGTCAATTATATTACAGACATCAGCGCATCAACAGTCCTGCTAACGCATCAGCTGGGAGAACTAGACGCAGTATATCTCGTTGAAAACACGCCTGAGCTAAGAAGATTTTGCGATACTCTGGCAAACATACATCTTAACCAGCGAAAAGATATTGAGCCCCCGGAAGAGAATGATCCTGAAGATCCTCTGCTGCCGGGCCCAGAAGGGCCAAGTCTGTAGGATTACACAGGTATATTTACAACAACCCGCAGTCCGCTGCGATTGCTTGCCTCTAACCAGATACGGCCGCCGTGGCTATGGACGATATCCATAGCTATCGGCAAGCCGAGACCAACCCCTCCAGTCTCTGGATTACGGGATTTATCCACTCGAAAGAATGGCTTAAATACGTCTTCATACTGATTTTCAGGAATACCTGGTCCGTCATCATCAATACAAATCTCTATATTATCGTTAAACCGGCGGGCGCTGACCCATACGTTGTTTCCATACTTACGCGCATTTGCGATCAGATTGCTCAAACAACGTTCAATGGCTACCGGTCTTACCGAAACCATCATATCCCCCTCATAGAATAAAGACACTCCGGCCCCCTCCTGCCTTCCTGCCTGCCTTGTCAGGCTTTCGAGTATTTCAGACATATCAACGAAAACGGCATTCTCCTGCTGTTCTCCGCGAACAAAATCCAGATAGCCATTGATCATCTTTTCCATAGCTTCGATATCTGACCGGCAGGCATCTACATCCGGCCCCTCACCCAACATCTCGATTTGCAACTTCAACCGGGTAAGCGGCGTGCGCAAATCGTGGGACACTCCTGCAAGCATTGCCGTGCGTTGGGAGATCTGGCGCTTTATCCGCTCATGCATCTTCAGGAACTCGGTAGCAGCCTGCCGTACTTCATGAGCACCTTCCGGTTTAAAAGCGGGAACATCCCTTCCCTTACCAAAACGTTCAGCTGCCACAGCCAGTCTTCTGATAGGTCTTATCTGATTACGCATAAACAGGATGGCGATAATCATCAGTACTATTGAGATCCCCATCATCCACAACAAAAAAATGTAGCCTGATGAAGAAAATAAACGGCTTTGAGGCAGATTAACGTGCAGCATCCCATTCTCAAGCTGAACACTGATCGTCACCCATTTTTCTTCGATATCCACAGCGATATCAAAAGGTCGTCGCACTTGATTTTCCATGGCTTCTGCGAGCAGTCCGGCAACGATTGTTTCCCAGCCTTTATGTTGCCTTCCAAGCAGAACCAGTTTTTTTCCGGCCTCGTAACTAATAAGCATCTCAAGATCCCTGGCTGCATAACCCGCCAGTCTCTTGATATTCTCCGGAACCGGCTCACTCTCGATACGATCTGCAAGAACAGCTACTTCTCCTGCCACAGCGAAAGCCAGCCTGCCGGACATTTTGCTCCAGTGACGATCAAAGAATATATAAGCTGAAAAGATCTGCAGCAGAATAATAGGAGTTACAAGAATCAGCAACGAGCGCCCAAACAATGTTCGCGGCAAAACTCGCTTGATCCATGGCTTTTTGCGTTTGCTCATTACTTGTCGGCCCTGAGAATATAGCCTTTACCACGCACAGTCTGGAGGTAACGCGGGGCCCGGCTATCTTCTCCAAGCTTACGGCGAAGTCTTGTTACCTGCACATCTATCGTCCTCTCGCCAGCATCGAGATCACACATACGCGCAAGTTCTTCACGCGAAACGACTTCGCCGCTTTTTGCTGCTAAAGCCCGCAACAAATTAGCCTCAACAGAAGTCAGCCGGACTTTATCCCCAGTCGAATTATCTGCAAGTTCTTCAATGGACAGGTCAAACAACCAATCACCAATATGTATCGGATCGTTATCAGCTTCAGGCTTAGGCCGACGCCTGATTAATGCCTGCAGCCGCAAGACCAGTTCTCTCGGCTCAAAAGGTTTTGGCAGATAGTCATCTGCCCCTTCTTCAAACCCCTTAATCCTGTCTGACGCCTCCCCTAGAGCTGTAAGCAGTAAAACTGGTAAATCGGAATTTTTTCGTAGCCACGAAGTAAACTCAAGACCTGTCTCACCCGGCATCATGATATCTACCACCAATGCATCAAACTCCAGAGCTTCGAGCAGATCTCTCGCATTTGCTGCATTCTCAGCTTCTGTGACGATGAAACCGTTTTTAGCCAGAAACCTGCTGACGAGATTACGTATCCTGCCATCGTCATCGACGACCAGAATATGAGGAAGGGTGTTGTACCCGTCTGGAGCATTATCAGGTATCATGCGCAAAAATTACTGGATTTCATTGTCCTGTTTGCTGAAGATATAGTTCATAAACCAATTTGAGAAGAAGAAAGACGATAAGATGGGACTGATACCTTTTGATGATCGCGATGGCCATATCTGGTTTGACGGCCAACTTATACCCTGGCGCGAAGCTCGGATCCATGTCCTGAACCAGGGTTTGCACTATGGAAGCTGTGTTTTCGAGGGTGAACGCTCATATAGCGGAAAGATATTTCGTAGTGAAGATCATAGCCGCCGTCTGCTTCGTTCTGCAAAAATTCTTGGAATGGAAATCCCCTATAGCCTTGAAGAGCTTGAGGCCGCCAAACGGGAAACTCTGGATGCCAATAATATCATTAATGGTTATGTCCGCCCCGTAGCATGGCGAGGAAGTGAACAAATGGGGATTGCTGTAAATGCCAGCAAAGTTCACGTAGCAATCGCTTGTTGGGAATGGCCAAGCTACTTCCCGCCCGAGATACGGGAAAAAGGCATTAGCATGGTTACGTCACGATGGCGCAAACCTGCCCCCGACACAGCACCCACAGAAAGTAAAGCAGCCGGTCTTTACATGATTAACACTATGGCACGGCAAGAAGCTGAGGCCGCTGGTTACACAGACGCTCTTATGCTGGATTATCGATGCTATGTGGTCGAAGGAACGGGAGCAAACTTCTTTGCTGTCAAAGACGGGACTCTGATAACGCCCAAACCTGATTGTTTTCTTAATGGTCTGACTCGCCAGACAGTAATTCAGCTTGCAAAAGACATGGATATTCCTTTCCAGGAAAGATCCATCAAACCGGAAGAATTAAAAAGTATGGAGGAAATCTTCATTACGGGAACAGCTGCAGAAGTTACAGCTGTCGGCAGAATTGATGATATGACTATCACCGTCGGACCGATAACTCGCGAGCTCCGCCAGGCATACGAAGATCTCGTACATGGACGAATTGAGCTAAAGTGAAAACATCACACATTAAACCGGAATAAAATGACATCACCGTCCTGAACGACGTAGTCCTTACCTTCGGAGCGCATTTTACCTTTTTCTTTGGCGCCAACTTCACCGCCCAATGCGATATAGTCTTCGTACGAAATAACCTCGGCACGGATAAAACCTTTTTCAAAATCAGTATGGATTTTCCCGGCAGCCTCCGGAGCCCTCGCTCCTACCCGAACTGTCCACGCCCTGGATTCTTTCGGTCCGGCAGTAAAATAGTTCTGTATATCAAGCAGTTTGTATCCTGCCCTTATAATCTTGTTTAAGCCGGGCTCATCCAGACCAATAGTATCTAAAAATTCTTTTTGATCATCTTCCGTATCCAGTTGAGCGATTTCAGCCTCTATCGCTGCACAAATAGTAACTTTTTCTGCGTTCTGCTGTTTGGCCATATCACCGACCTTTTCAGACCACTCATTTCCTGAAGCAGCATCCTCCTCAGAAACATTGCAAACAAACAAAACTGGTTTGGCAGAAAGCAGGTGAAGCATACGGAAAAAGAGTTTCATATCTTCCGGCACATCAATACCCCTGGCGGGATTACCCTCTGCCAGCGTATTTTTTACGGTCTCCATGAAATCAAGCTGAGCTTTTAGTGATTTATCACCAGATTTTGCCTTGCGGGAAATGTTTTCGATTTGCCGATCAAGGCTCTCGATATCGGCCAGCATCAATTCCATTTCTATCGTTTCGGCATCGCGTAGAGGGTCTACAGAGCCATCGACATGGGTAATATTCCCATCTTCAAAACAACGAAGCACATGCACTATCGCATCAACTTCACGAATATTGCCCAGAAATTGATTACCCAATCCCTCACCCTTACTCGCGCCCTTTACCAAACCGGCGATATCAACAAATTCAAGTTGAGCAGGGATTATCTTGGCCGATTTGGCGATAGCAGCTATTTTGTCAAGTCTTTCATCGGGCACAGCCACTCTTCCAACGTTAGGTTCGATAGTACAAAAAGGAAAGTTAGCTGCCTGAGCCGCAGCAGTGGCCGTGTGTGCATTAAACAGAGTCGACTTGCCAACATTGGGAAGTCCCACAATCCCGCAATTAAAACCCATCTTTATGTTCCTTTCTCACCGGAAATCTTATTTGTCCGAAACCTGGCTCGCAAAATCGTTCATTCTGCCCTCAACCAACAATCCGGCATGATCAGCAATGGATTCAAGCAACGGCTCCAGCCATTCGGCATCAGCTTTTGCAAAATCGCTTAATACATAGTTATGAACTTTATTCTTGTCCCCTGGATGGCCAATCCCAATTCGCACTCTCCAGTAATTCCGGGATCCCAGATGAGAATCACATGATTTGAGACCATTATGACCGGCAGCGCCCCCACCCTGCTTGACCTTGATTTTTCCAGGTGCCAAATCCAGTTCATCATGGAAAACAATTATCCGTTCAGGGGGGATCTTATAGTACCTGGCCGCAGCAGCAACGCTTTGCCCGGAATTGTTCATCATGGTTAAAGGCTTCAACAGGACAGCTTTTTCCCCTTGAATTGTTACAGGAGAAAAAACACCGTTAAACTTGGATTTGAAATTCTGGACGCCAAGCGAGCTGGCAATCTCATTTATAACCATGAAACCGGCATTATGGCGATGGCGGGAGTATTTCTCACCGGGATTGCCCAGACCCGCCATCAACCACATAGCTGTTTCCTTTTTTCTACCAAATAATCTAAAGGCACGCATATGCCAGATCATTCTGCAGCTTCTTCGGCCTCTTCGCTATTTTCAGCTTCAGTGGCTTCTTCAGTGTCGGCGCCCTCACCCTCTTCACCTTCTTCTGTCTCCTCTACGATCAAGCGAGGAGCAACAATGGTTGCGATTGTGAATTCACGATCCTGAATAGCGAATACAGCGCCTTTAGGAAGTTTTATTGCCGTGTTCTTGATAGTATCGCCAATCTCTGTGCCGGTCAGATCGACTTCCAGGCTTTCCGGAATATCCGTTGCCGGGCAGACTATTTCCACTTCATAGCGAACGACATTAAGCACGCCTTTATGTTCAAGTCCGGGTGAAGCTTCCTCATTGACCAGATGAACGGGAACCTTAACATGAATTTTGGTTTTGGCTGTTACTCGCAGATAATCAACGTGCAGAACGAAATCCGTAACCGGGTGCAGTTGAACATCTCTGGCAAGCACCAGATGCTTGTCGCCATCAATATTGAGATCGGTTAGGCGAGTGAACATCTGACCTTTGTAGTATTCCAGATTAACTTCCTTGGCAGGAAGGCTGATTAATACAGGCTCTTTGTTGTCGCCGTAAATTACGGCAGGAATTTTGCCTTCGCGGCGCAATGCACGGGAGACCCCCTTACCAGCCTTGTCGCGCTTGTCCGCTTTAATAGTAATATTCTTGGACATGTCATTACCTCATTGATTAAAACAGTCGGCCTCCAGGGGTGCCGACAAATTGATGAAGAGTAAAAAACAGAAATCCCGGCAAAAATCAAGCGGTTTGACTGTTTAAAAGGATTAACTCTACTGAAAGAGTGCTGAAATTGATTCTTCCCTGCTGATGCGCCTGATTGCCTCCCCCATCAATGGTGCAACCGAGAGCCTTTCGATATTATGCGCAACCCGTACAGCTTCAGTTTCTGCAATGCTGTCAGTAATAACCAGTTTTTCGAGAGGCGAAGCAGTGATCCGGGCGACAGCTCCTCCGGACAACACGCCATGGACGACATAAGCATGCACAGCCTTTGCCCCATTTGCCTTTAAGGCGGCTGCGGCATTACAAAGGGTGCCTCCGGAATCGATCATGTCATCGACTAGAATACAAATCTTTCCATCAACATTACCAATCACATTCATTACTTCAGAAACGCCTGCCTTTTCACGCCGTTTGTCGATAATTGCCAAATCAGCGTTAATGCGTTTTGCAAGAGCCCTTGCCCGGACTACACCACCAACGTCTGGCGAAACGACACATAGCTGCTCACCTTTGAATTTGTTCTCAATATCAGGCACAAAGACCGGTGAAATTATCAGGTTATCGGTTGGTATATCGAAAAAACCCTGTATCTGATCAGCATGCAGCTCCATCGTCAGGATTCGGCTGGCACCCGCCTCGGTAATCA
>CAZJRT010000103.1:0-6779 GCA_964548445.1 uncultured Pseudobdellovibrionaceae bacterium | reverse complement strand
CGCCTCTGGGTCGCAAATAATACAGCTGCGACAGCTACAAAGGCTGCCCCGGCTAATGCTGGAGCACTTGATTTTCTGGCTTCTCCTGCCCCCGCTGCGGCTACTGCGAACTCTTCCATTGCATCACCAAACGCCCATGCGTCACGCTCTACCGGTTGCGCTCTATAGGCCTTTTTGAATTTGGGCGGAATATAGAGATCTTCTTCCTCAAACTTCCTGAACATAAAAGCATCTTTAAAAAGCGGAGAGCTTTCATTTAAAAGCCCCTCTTTTTCTGCTCTTGCCAGCGAAGTCTGGAAACAATGAGTCATTTCATGAGTCAAAGTGTTAAGAAAAACAGGAAAACTATCGTTGCAACCCGAATGTCTGTGCATATTGATTTTGAGCGTGTCCATTTCAGGCGGATCCCTGTGATCTCCAATAAAAGAACCATATTCAACAGATTTTCTTTTTGTCTCAGGTTTGGAAACAAATTTGATCCATGGCGGATCTACGGGCACAGAACTATGAAGAGACTGAATACGGCACATCTCTGTGACGATTTCCCTGGCGCATTGTTTCTTGTCGCTTTTTGACGCCTGCCTCCAACAACGGCTTAGATCTTTTACCTTTGGCTCCAGATAATCGCATAAGGAAGAATATATATTATCTTGTGTTGCCTCGTAAGCAGCGCTTGTATTAAAGGCTTCGAGCAATTTGGTAACTGCCTGAATATCTTTATTACTAACTCTATGATTTCCAGTAATTTGCTGATTAACGGTGAGATTCGCGCTCGAATAGCTGGCACAGTCCAGCTGGCTGCTTTCTACTTTTCCCATCAATTTTCCCTGTTCTGATATTTTATTACTTTTCTTACATAGTATCCGTAATTTTTATGTTTTTCCAGAGCATAATAGCTAAATAAAAACCCCCGAATATCTTCCGGGGGTTTGTTGTTAAATGCACAGCTTCGCGTTACTAGTGCAGGGCTAGAGATAGAGAGAATAAGGATAGCAAACGCCGGCATCATAAAAACGAAAAGACCTAAGGATCCTATAGCGCTTTGCCGCACAGGATTACTCGCTCCGCTCGGAATGACAGTAGTGTAGTACCCTATCACTGGCACCCCCCGCCACCGTTGTAAAGATCGGCGATTTCATCCGTTGTCAGCTCCCGGTTATAAATGCGCACGTCGTCTATAATACCATCTATAGGCCCGTATCCTTCCGGTACCTGATTGCCTATATAAAGATCAAAGCCGGTATCGGAATAGTTTGTTCCGGTGGACCCGTCATAAGGTTCGTAACTGGTTTCAATGCCATTAATGTAAAGCCTTGTAGAAGCTTCGTCTGATATATCCCCCTCGTACACCCAGGTCACATGGGTCCATTCATCCAGTGGAATTACATCTGAGGATATGGCCCTATAATTACCGTTCCCTGACGCCTCCGTGTCTATAAAGCCGCCTATTTGCCCTAAAGAGCTAATATAAAAGAGGTACCCCCCGTTTCCGACAGCGTTTGTGCCCGCAATATCAAATTCATAGGCTTTTGGCTTAATCCATGCCGAGATTGTCCATTCCGACATGTTGGTAAAAGCTGAATCGGACGGGATCATTATATTGTCATCTGTACCGTCAAAATCCAGGGCATTGCCAAGAACGCCTAAGGTCCACTCGTTACCGGTCATATTAGTCAGGGTTCCATCATTAGTCCCTGCGCTATCTTCGGCTGTGGTGCCGCTGGTCTCATCGAGTTTCCAGTGCCCAGCCAGCCCGGAACTCGGACAGGTTACAGTATCACCATTGAAAGCATACCATTTGCCCTGAATGCAGCCCTGAAATACATCACTGGTCGAGTTGTAGATAACAGTGCCTGTATCTGCCACCGGATTAGTGCACCCTGGGTTAGCCAGAAGATTTATCTCTTGCGGACTGAGCGTACGGTTATAAATCCGGAAATCATCCATAGCTCCTTCCCAATAAAAGCTGTCGGCGTCAAAAGCGCCTAACGTCAGTGGTGTATCGCCCGTTATATCACCGTTTTGGGATGTATTAGATGTCAGGCTTTCAAAGAAAGATCCATTTTTATAGATATCGAACGCTGTACCGTTCCGCGTAACGGCGATATGGGTCCAGGCATCGTCGTCCAGTATCGGGGTCGAGGTGCCGTTTACCCCTTCCTGATAAGCCGGCGTAGGAAAACCAAAATATTCGGGATCAAATTCGAGATAGTCCGAACCATCAATCCAAATCCAAAAACCATGAGATGTTGATCCCAGAAGATTATCCGCTCCGGCGGAGGATGGCCGGTAAAGCCATGCGGCGAATGACCAGTTGGCAAGGTCATCCAGCAAATTGTCCATTCCGTCGGAAATTGAAATATAATCGTCAGTTCCGTCCCATTCGAGAGCGGTACCCACAGGACCATCTATGGAATCAGTTGCGGCATTCATACCGTCCATTAAAGAACCGTCATTGTTACCTGCACTATCTATTGCAGTGGTGCCGCTGGTTTCATCCATCTTCCAGTGAGCCGTCATCCCGCTTGAAAGAATTTCGTAAGTTTCAGGAGGATTATTGAACGCGTACCATCCCCGCGAGGTGCAGCCCTGAAAAACCCCTTCTTTTTCATTAAACCAGATGGTGCCTACTTCACCCGTCGGCTCGATGCAGTTGGGCCGGTAGCTGTAGAGATTGACTACTTCGGCACTAGTCAGAGCGCGGTCGTAAACCCGGACGTCATCAATCAGGCCATCAAAGTGATACTGGATATCGCTACAGGTTGCATCATAGCCGCCTATACAAAAAGGATTGGTTGAGACTATGTCCTCGGGCAAAACAAAGTCGTCCGTGTCATGCAACTCACCATCGAGATAAAGACGGAGTTGACCCGCCGTCCCGTCATATACCCAGCCGCCGTGATGCCACTGTCCGTCATCCACTGCATAGTCTGAATATAAACGACTGTTATCCGTTGAAAGAAAGAAGCCAATATGCAGAGTGTCCGAAACATCCTCGCAGCCAAGCCACCAGGTTCTATCAAGGTGACCTGCACCAAAACGACTGGTCATGACTTCATTATCGGGAGAACCGCAATCGGTGGTTTTTTTAAACCACAGGAACTGCGAAAAGCTGTCAGTAATGTTGAAGTTATAGCTGGCATTGGCAGGAGCAACCACGCGGTCATCTGTGCCGTCAAACTCCAGCGCGTTATTCAGTTTCCCGGTACCCCAGTCCGTGTTAGGGTCCATGCTGGTCAGCGTGCCGTCATTAGCCAGCGAGCCGCTATCTGCCGCCGTGCCGGTCCCGGTAGTTTCATCGAGCGTCCAGTGGCTTATTAGGTTAGTTGCTGGCGGGTCGACGGGCTTTTTGTGCAATGCCTCCCACCCCGTTGAAGTACAGCCCTGGAATACGTCTTCGGTTGAGTTATAAAAGACCGTACCGACTTCTGCCGCCGGATTGGTGCAGGCAGCGTATGAGGGAGCTGAGAGAAGGAGGAATGCCAGCACCGTCATTGCGAGAGAATAACATGAGCGACGCAATCCAGTTATGGCGTATCGGTTGCAATGTAACATGGATTGCCGCGCTCTCTTTGATCGCTCGCAATGACATAAAGTGAAGGAACCGTCATTGCGAGAGAATAACATGAGCGACGCAATCCAGACCGCGTCAGGACCTGTCATCCTGAGGGCTTTCAGCCCGAAGGATCTCATGCAGTTCTGTCTCAGGAGATTCTTCGCTCCGCTAAGAATGGCAGTAATTAAATTCCCCATTATTCCCTTATCCCCATCAATCCGCAGAAATACTACGGACCCGGTTTGATTTACAAAAACCTTACCCTTTCCTGCGGATTATACCCCTGCCGGTAAGAAATACCAGATTAAGCCCCATCATCCCGGCAAACAGCAATATCATCCAGTTTTCCATGGAAGCCTTGCCGCTGCCTTGTACGCCGGCGCGGTTGAGCAACTGAACCTGTTTTGAAAGATCTTCAACTGCAGCCATAGTCTTTTCGCGCTCGGTCCTTATCGCTGCAAGTTCAGCCTTGAGGGCATCGTTCTCTGCCTTCAGGTCCTTAACAGCGCCAACCATTGCCACGTTTATCGGATGGATATTGAAATCCAGATAACCATCTTCTTTCTCGGTAACGGCTTCAGGGAATACCTCCTGAACATCCTGAGCTATAAAGCCGACATATTCTTCATCCGAAGGCAAGCTTCTGGGGTTGTCCTTTTTATAGGAGAACTTTACCGGCTTCAGACGCAAGACATCCTCAAGACCGCGCTCATATTCACCGTAAATATCCTTGAGCCTGGCATCAGAAGCATTCGACCAGCTGCCGCCGCCGGGCTTGGCCGCATTTCCGTTAACTTCGAGCGTATAGCCCGGTGTTGCCGTTCCGATACCGACATAATCCTGACTCAGATCGCCGTATATTGTTCCACCTATATTCAGGTGATTGTTGGTAGTAGCAGCAGGCGTATCAACGTCATAGCCGATGATGATGTTATTATCCCCGGTAGTAACACTGTCGCCTGCCTTGGTTCCTACGAACACATTACCATCGCCTGTCAGCAGAAGGCCTGCGTGGTAACCGAGGGCCGTATTATCGTTCCCTCCGACATTGGCTCCCAGAGCGTTTTCACCCAGAGATGTATTCTGCCAGCCTGTCGTGTTATACCTCTGCCCGAAAGCTCCGACTGCGGTATTGCCATGGCCCAATGTATTGGACATTAAAGCCTCATAGCCAATACCGGTGTTATAACTTGAATTCCAGGTTTCCTGCGCCGTCGAGCCCATTGTGAAGTTACCGGATCTCAAGCCGACAAAAGTGTTCATGCCATCAGGCCTGAAATCAGCGCCCGTCGGATGGCGGAAATCATGGATGAAAGGATTTGTTCCCTTGTAAATAACGCCGGAAGTAGAAGACCCGGTATTCTCCAGCTCCAGATTGCCGACTATATCCAGAGCCATATCCGGCGCATCGGTGCCGATACCGACCTTATAAGTAGTTGATATATCACTATTAGTATCGTCAATCGTCCAGTCAGTGTCTGATCCGCTTCCGCCGGTGCTGCCGCTGACGGGATAAACCGGGGCATCGCCCGCACCGCCGACGAGTTGAATACCGTTGTTTGCACTTATCCGAATGCCACCATCAACATCAAGTTTGGCTTGAGGAGCAATGGTACCTATACCAACTTGACCAGTGGTATCGATAACCATCCGCCATTCATTGGCTGTATGATCCCTTACTGCCAGATAACCTGCTCCGCCTGCCGTGTTACCAGATCCGGTTGAGTACAGGTGCCAATCATGGCCTCCATCGGCTACATTATGATACAGGGACAACTGAGGGCCAGAAACTCCGGTTTCTGATTCAATCATAAGGGTAGTATCGTTGGTATCGGCTATATGCAGTAATTCATTACTGCCGCTATCCGGCGTGCCTGGAGTAATAGTACCGATACCTACTTTGCCGTTATCGCCAATAAAGAATTTTGTATCGGTTTCCGCAATTCCTGCTGTTCGGAACTCAAAACCATCTGTGTCCTGATCATAATGAATCCTGCCGTCGATGCCATCTCCTCTCCTAAATTCCATTACGACATCATCAGAAGAAGAATCAAGCATCAGCATAGGACCACCATCCGCATCTACTATATGCAAGTTTGCACCCGGAGCATCCGTACCAATGCCGATATTTCCAGTATAATCAATGGTCAATGCCTCTGTTGGAGTTATAGTGGTATTGCTCCCGCTACCTCCTGCGCCTGTGTTCACGAGAAAACTGATATCCCCGCCCTGCGAGAATTCAACGCCGCTGAAACGTCCCCAACTTCCCTGGTTATAGACCGGGGTAGACAGGTCTCCACTAATGCGACCATTATACAGCAGGTATTGATTGTTTAAACTTGAGCTGGCTACTTGCTGTATCCTGAACTCTCGGTTACTGTTACTGGAGTAATTATCATTGTGAGCGGTAATAAGATGCGTATAAGCACCTGCGCCTGTACTTGCTTCACCAAATTGTCCTGTTCCGTTTACATGCAACTTCGAATTTGGAGAAGTAGTACCGATACCGATATCTCCGGTATATTCGATTGTCATTGCTTTGGTAGGCGTTATGGTAGATTCACTTCCACTGCCGCCTGCACCTGTGTTCACGAGAAAACTGGTATTTCCACCTGCAAATTCTATTCCACTGAAGCGGCTATAACTTCCTTGTGTATAAACAGGGCTGCTTGGAGTTCCAGACATACGGCCATTATAAAACAGATATTGGTTATATGCGCCTCCATTATTAGATGCCTGGAATCTCAGCTCCCTGTTGCTGGAATTCGTCATATCAGATTTATTTGCCAAAATGAGCATATTATAGGAACCGGTACTGGTATAGTTCTCTCCAACATGAGCTGTACCAACAACATGTAATTTTTCATACGGGTTATCAGTGCCTATACCTACATCGTGGGTGGTATTGGAAATATCCATATTGGTATCATCAATCGTCCAGTCGGTATCCGAACCACCGCCGCCGCCGATCATATCCGTCCACGCGCTGTTCTCGTAGGCTTCGAACTTGTTGGTTTCGCTGTTGTAACGAATCATACCTGCTACCGCCGTTGGCCGCTGGGCCGTGGTGCCTCTTGGCAATACGACAGCATCGGTTTCAGCGCCTATATCCAGAGAAGTCGCCGGAGCATTGGTGCCGATACCTACCTTGTAGCTCGTGGAAACATCACTGTTGCCTGTATCCAGTACCCAGTCGCCGTCATCTGTACTGCTGAATACTGGC
>CAZJRT010000102.1:0-6796 GCA_964548445.1 uncultured Pseudobdellovibrionaceae bacterium | reverse complement strand
TTCCAGTGCTTTTGTCAGCCAGCTCCATTGAACGTCACCATGCGGTGAATTTACAGCCATACCGTACAATTCAGGTAAATCCTGCCAGTTAGAACAAGCAGCAGGTACCGGCGCATCTTTATCATTTTTGGATTTCTCAGACTCAGAATAGAAAGAATCGATCAGGTTATTTTCTTGCAGACCTCTGCGAATGGCTTCAATGGTTACAGAAAATTTCCAGTCTGCGGGCAAGGAATTATCAAGGAGCATTAGCCCCAGATCTCTGGCTGGAACTTTGCCTAATTCTATTTTGTCGATGTCTGGATAGCGGATCCTGTTATTGGCAAATAAGGCGACTATATCCAGCTGCGTAAAATCATTAAATTGTTCGTGACTATCGTATTTTATTCGGAACCGTGGTTTGGTCGCTATTTGTCTTAATATCTTGTCATCCTTAAGACTTTTGATTTCATGATCTGTTTTATTGTCTACTTCAAGGATCACATCACAAAATTCATTTAGATCCATCCAGAAATCGATGCTCTCAAAGCGCTTTGCGAAAGATTTGCCTTCAAGGCATGCAAGGGAGAGGTTGCCGCTACCAAGCATTGCTATCACTCCCGCTTTGGCTAGTTCGGGATGATATGGAGTGCCGCGAAGCAGGGCGTACATATCAAGGGCCTGTTCGAATAAACCAAAATCCAGTAGTTTTTTGATCCGAAGAGTAAAGAGATCATTTCCAGGTTCTGGTTCGACATCATTGGAGATCAGCTTTGCATCATTGCTGGAAAGTAGCGTATTGATTGTCAGTCTTGTCAGGGTCCTTGATTTGATTTGCGGATCGGTATGCGTGAGGGCAACAGCAATATCACTCCGGTCCATGCTGTGCCATACGTCTTTGCCTATGGCCCCTTCTTTATATGAAGATATCAGCCCAAGAGATTCCAGTTTTAGAAAATCAATTTCCTTAATGAGGGGGTCATTTTCGCCGCCGGTCTTATCATAGCCATAATCATAACCTGTGTTATCCACCTGGCCAGGATTAGTTCCGGCCATCCTGTCATCAGGTGAGGCATGGCTGTCCGGTGCTAGTGCTATCGTCAGCAGTCCGCAAACGGCAATCGTTGAACAAATAAGTGAAACTTTATGCATTTCCAAGGAAGCGTTGGTTGGGGATTTCTTTATTCACCGTTGTCTGTTCAACGGGAAGATCCATTGTGGCAAACCACGCGAAACCACCAATCGCTGCAGCCAAAAGCAAAAAAAACAAAATATTCAAAAGCTTCATTGAGCAGTGACCTTGTGTTAAGGAAATTTCCTGAGCGCTGGAGTATAAGACTAGCCAAGTACCAAGGGAAATTCAATTTCCAAAAGGTCCGCGAGCCTAATTAACAGCATTATTTTCAAACAGGACAAATCATGCCATAAGAATACGGATGTTTGATATGCCTGAAAACTCAGATATTGCTGCAGTTATAAAAAAGAAAATTGACCGGCCCCTGGTGATGATTGGCCTGATGGGAGCTGGTAAGTCCCGTATAGGCAGGTTACTTGCGCATGAACTCGATTTACCCTTCATAGATTCTGACAAGGAAATCGAAAATGCTGCGGGCTGTTCGATTTCGGAGATTTTTGAACGGGATGGGGAACAGGCTTTTCGTGAAGCCGAGAGAAAGATAATTGCTCGCCTTCTTGATCGCGAGCCTCTGGTGCTGGCAACAGGAGGGGGGGCTGTTATGAACCCACAGACTGCCGAACTTGTTTGGAGCAAAGCAATTTCTATCTGGTTGCGCGCGGATGTAGATTTGCTGTTCGAACGTACAAAAAATGTTCCCGGGCGGCCTCTTTTAAGTAAAGGCGATCCACATGAGACACTTTCGCGGCTTGCGGAAACCCGCTATCCGGTTTATGAAAAAGCGGATCTTGTAGTAGATAGTCTCGATGTTCAGTATTATGTGACTTTGGATACAGTTATGAGGAATTTATATGAGCATCTCTGCCATTAATATTGACCTGGGCGACCGCTCTTATGACATATCTATCGGATCTGGCCTGATTGATGATGTTGAGCGCGTTAAAACTGCAAATGTGGAAGGCAGGATGGTTTTTGTCGTTACTGATGAAAACGTGGCTCAGCATTATGAAGAAAGATTTGAGGCAACTCTTCACGCAGCAGGAGCATCAAGAGTATTTATTCAGGTGATTAAACCCGGTGAAAGGTCTAAGACTTTCTCGCAACTTGAGAAAACACTTAACTGGATGCTGGATCACTTGCCAGATCGTAATTCAGTAGTTGTGGCTCTGGGCGGGGGAGTGGTGGGGGATTTGGCCGGTTTTGCTGCCTCTCTTCTCCTGCGAGGCGTTCCTTATGTACAGGTTCCTACCTCATTGCTTGCCCAGATCGATAGTTCGATCGGCGGTAAAACGGCAGTTGATATGCCGAGAGGAAAAAATCTGATTGGTCGTATCTACCAGCCTACGGCAGTTTTTGTTGATATCGAAACGCTGAAAACCCTACCCGAGCGTCAACTCCGCTCAGGTTACGCAGAAGGAGTTAAGCATGCCGTTATCAAGGACCGGGAATTTTTCGACTGGCTTCAGACTAACAGAGAAGCAGTACTATCTCTCGAAACTAATGCGATGACAGAGTTCCTTGAGAGGAATTGCCGTATTAAAGCCGGTGTTGTTCAGGATGACGAAAACGAGACAGGTAGTCGTACCCTGTTAAATCTTGGTCACACCTTCGGGCACGCTTTGGAAGCGGCCTGTGGTTTTGATGCAAGCTTGTTCCATGGAGAAGCTATTTCTATAGGAATGGTCATGGCTATGACATTATCTTGGCGTCTCGGGTTTTGTCCGGAGCAAGATGTAGTTCTGGTGCGCGAGCATCTGGAGGCGACCGGGTTGCCCGTATCGATATCACAGATAGATCCTCCGGTTACAGCCAGTGCTGAAGCATTATTTGACCGAATGAAAGGTGACAAAAAAGCTGTTTCCGGGAAAATTAAATTTGTTCTTGCCCGCGGAATAGGAAAAGCTTTTGTAACGTCTGATATTGAAAGCGACTGCGTTAAGCAGCTTATTCAGGATTCTATGAACGGACATATATAAAATGGGCGCCGAACTTACTCTTATCATCATTGCCATTATCATTCTGATATTCTTCTCCGCTTTTTTCTCTGGTTCGGAAACGGCACTTACTGCAGCCTCCAGGGCCCGAATGCATAATCTTGCCAAATCCGGCAACCGTAAGGCGTCACTTGTTAACAAGATCCGTGAACAAAAAGAAAAAATGACCGGGGCAATACTACTTGGCAATAACCTGGTAAATATTCTGGCCTCCGCTCTGGCCACCAGCCTTTTTATAAGTTTGGTAGGAGATGAGGGAGTCTTCTACGCGACGTTGATAATGACAATGCTCGTGCTGATTTTTGCCGAAGTGTTGCCCAAAACATATGCGCTGCACGCCGCGGACAAGCTGGCAATGGCAATTGCTCCGGTCATGAAACTGGTAATACTGGTATTTTCTCCTGTAACTGATCTTGTCTCTTGGGTTGTTCGCAATATCCTCAAGCTGTTCGGAACTGATATTAACGTTGTGAATATTGGGGACCAGCTCGAAATCCTGCGTGGCGTTATAGAGCTTCATCAGGGACCGCAAAAACAAACCAGTGAACAGCGTGCCATGCTGCGCTCTATTCTCGATCTTGCTGAAGTTGAAGTATATGAAATCATGACTCACCGCAAGAACGTGACAATGATCGACTCGGAAGAGCCGATTGATGTCATAGTGTCAAAAGTGCTCGATAGTCCATATACGAGACTGCCTGTATACAAGGGCGAACAGGACGATATTATCGGCGTCGTCCATGCCAAATGGTTGCTTCGTGAGCTTAAGGATCAGGGGCACAATCTGGATAAAATTGAAATTGAAAAGGTGGCCGCCGATCCCTGGTACATACCGGAAAGTACCAGCTTGTATGACCAGCTTCAGGAGTTTCGCCGCCGCAGGGAGCACTTTGCTCTGGTAGTTGATGAATACGGTAGCGTCATGGGTATCGTAACACTGGAAGACATCCTTGAGGAAATCGTTGGTGATATAGATGATGAACACGATGTTTCCGTTGCTGGTGTGCGCAAATTGCCGGGAGGAAGCTTTTTAATAGATGGCACTGTTACCATCCGTGATCTTAACCGCGAATTTGAGTGGTCATTGCCTGATGAGGATTATTCCACTGTGGCTGGCCTTATACTTTATGAATCACAGCGTATCCCTGAATCCGGTCAAAGCTATACTTTTCACGGTTTTCGTTTTGATATAGTCCGCCGTCAGCGTAACCAGATTACATTGCTTCGTCTGACGCCCCCGGGATTAGCCATAGCTGCCGAATAGTAAATTATATCTTTCCGTGACAGTATTTGTATTTCTTGCCAGAGCCGCAGGGGCAGGGGGCATTGCGCGACGTCTTGCTCCAGGTCGAGGGATCATTCTGGTCAAATGGCTGATGCACGACAGGGCTATGTTTCGGGTACGGTCGTTGAGGCGGAGCCTGTTCTCTCGCGCCTCCAGGCGCCATGGCTGGATCGGTACGGGTTTCCTGAAGCTTTGACATATCCTGTTCGCGGCCTGCTGGAACAAAACCGATGCGGCCATCCTCGGCACTGATTTGCACAAGACTGAGTGTCTGGGTCACCTGTTCGCGAAGCTGTGTGAGCATTGCTTCGAACATTGCAAATGCTTCGGTTTTATATTCATTCAATGGATCACGCTGGCCGAAAGCACGCAGATTTATCCCTTGACGCAGGTGGTCAAGTCCCAGCAAATGCTCTTTCCATTGCTGGTCAACAATTTGAAGAACAACACCTTTTTCCAGTTGGCGGAAAAGCTGTGGGCCTATATTGGCTGCTTTTTCAGCCATTTTGCGATCTGAAGCTTCGATGATTCGCTCAAGTATTTCACGGTCAGCTATGCCTTCTTCCTTTGCCCAGTCATCAATCGGCAGGTCAAGAGCAAGAAGCCTTTCTGTTTCAATCTTGAGAGTTGCGGTATCCCACTGCTCGGCATACCCCTGTGATGGGACGTTGGCAGTCACCAGATCCTCAATCACCTCATGCCGCATGTCGGTTACCATCTCTTCAATATTTTCAGAGGACATGATTTCCCGGCGCTGTTCATAAATGACCTTGCGCTGGTCGTTCATGACGTTATCGAATTTGAGAAGGTTTTTCCGGATTTCAAAGTTCTGGGCTTCTACTCGAGCCTGTGCCCGTTCCAGAGCTTTACTGATCCATGGATGAGTTAAAGCTTCCCCTTCCCGCAAGCCAATCTGTCTGTTGGCGAGCAGTGATTCCATGCGTTCGGCTCCAAAAATCCGCATCAGATCATCTTCAAGAGAGAGGAAAAAGATTGATGCGCCAGGATCGCCTTGTCGCCCTGTCCGGCCACGAAGCTGGTTATCGATTCGTCTTGCTTCGTGACGCTCGGTGCCAATTACGAACAGACCTCCGGCCTCTCTGACAACTTCTCTGTCCCTGGCAATCTCATCGCGGATTTTTTGAATTTTCTTTTCACGTTTATCTTCCGGTAGCTCTGGATCGATTTCCTGGGCAATGCGCATATCAAGGTCGCCACCCATCTTGATGTCGGTACCACGGCCTGCCATGTTGGTCGCAATCGTCACAGCGCCGGGTTTACCGGCCTGAGAAATGATAATAGCTTCCTGCTCATGGTGCCGTGCGTTCAAAACATGGTGTGGTATTTTGAGTTTCTTTAGCCGCTCGGAGAGCATTTCTGATTTTTCAATAGAAACAGTACCTACGAGTGCCGGTTGTTTGCGGTTACGGCATTCCTTGATTAATGCGAGTATAGAATCTTCTTTTTCTTCAAGATTTTTATATATCTGATCTTCATGATCGATTCTGGCCACAGGAACGTTTGTTGGAATTGCAACCGCACCCAGATTGTAGATTTCCATGAATTCGGCGGCTTCTGTCATCGCTGTACCGGTCATGCCTGCCAGCTTCGGATAAAGCCGGAAATAGTTCTGGAAGGTAATTGAAGCAAGTGTTTGATTCTCATTCTGAATTGACACACCTTCCTTGGCCTCAAGGGCCTGGTGCAGACCTTCGGAAAATCTCCTGCCTTCCATCATCCGCCCGGTAAACTCGTCGATAATCACGACCTTGTCATCCTTGACGATATAGGCAGTGTCGCGGGCAAAAAGCTTATGGGCACGGAGGGCCTGATTTACATGGTGAACCAGAGCAACATTCTGAACATCGTAAAGCCCGCCTTCTTTGAGCAGGCCGAATTCGCCAAGCAGTTGCTCGACTTTTTCCATGCCTTCTTCATTCAAAGTGACAGAACGCTGCTTTTCATCGAGGTCGTAATCTTCCTCGGAAAGCCGGGGAATTACTTTGTCTACAGCGACATACAGCTCAGTGAAACTTTCCGCCGGACCGGAAATGATTAGCGGGGTACGGGCTTCGTCAATTAAAATCGAGTCGACTTCGTCAACAATCGCATAGTTAAATTCACGCTGCACCCTGTCGGTAAGACGGAATTTCATGTTATCGCGCAGATAGTCGAAGCCGAATTCGTTATTGGTGCCGTAGGTTACATCTGCCGCATAAGCTTTCCTGCGTTCGGTGTCGGGCATTTGACCAAGTATGCTGCCAACTTCCAGACCAAGAAAACGGTAGATGCTGCCCATCCATTCGGCGTCACGCTTGGCCAGATAGTCGTTGACGGTTACAACATGCACGCCTTTACCCGTCAAAGCATTAAGGTATACAGGCAGAGTCGCTACCAGTGTTT
>CAZJRT010000101.1:0-6837 GCA_964548445.1 uncultured Pseudobdellovibrionaceae bacterium | reverse complement strand
TCGATGAAGCGCAGGACACCAACCCCGAACAATGGCTGATTACCAAAACACTTTGGGACGCAGTTCTGGCTGGCAAAGGGGCCAAGGAAGATATCACCAGAACGTTATTTACCGTTGGTGATATCAAACAATCTATCTACAGCTTCCAGCGCGCCGACCCTCAAATGTTCCTGAGCATGCATGATTATTTTAAATCAGGCGCAGAGGCGGCCAGTCTTGAGTTTCGCGACATACCGCTTAATACGTCTTTTCGCTCAAACGAAACTGTCCTGCGTCTTGTTGACGAAACCTTCGCGGATGACGAATTGAGCAAATGTCTTGGCCCCGAATACCGCCAGCATGTCTCGCACAGGAATGGTCAGGCTGGAATAACCGAACTCTGGCCGCTTTTTGAGAGCGACGAGAAAGAAGAACGCGACCCATGGCATCCCCCAATAGAAGAAAAAACCGGTAGCAGCGGCCAGGCCCGGCTCGCTGCTCATATAGCCGGAGTGATCCGCAAATGGCTCGACGAAAAGGAAGTATTACCATCTCGCGAAAGACCGCTTCAGCCGGGCGATATCCTGATTCTTGTGCGCTCCCGAAACGCGTTTGTGGGTCAGATGATGCGTGAGTTGAAACAAAACAACATACCGGTGAGCGGCCTTGATCGTATGGTGTTGAAAGACCAGCTTGCCGTTCAGGACTTGCTGGGTTTTGCGCAATTCTCCCTGTTGCCTGAAGATGATCTTAACCTTGCAGCCATTTTGAAATCGCCCTTGCTGGGAATGGATGAAGAGCAGCTTTACCAACTGGCTGAAGGCCGCGAAGGTTCGCTTTGGCAGAAGCTTAAATCTTCTGGCCATGCTGAAATCCGCGAATATCTGGAATCGCTAATAAGGCTAGGTGCCGATATCCCGCCTTATGAATTCCTTGCCCGCTTGCTGCAAAGCCCTTGTCCGAATGACCCAACGGGAAGCGGAATGCGAGCCATGCGACGGCGGCTGGGAGAGGAGGTGCTGGACCCGCTGGAAGAATTACTGGCCGACGCGCTTGATTATGACCGTGAAGCTGCACCCTCCCTGCAAGGTTTTGTCCAGCAGCAATTAGCCAGCGGACGCCAGATCAAGCGCGAACAGGAAGAAGCCGGTGAGCAGGTACGGATCATGACGGTTCACGGAGCCAAAGGCCTTCAGGCCCCTGTGGTTATCCTGCCGGATACTATCCGCTCCAAAGGCGGCCCTAAAGATTCACGGATTCTCTGGCCGGAAAAAACCGGTCTTGAACCTCCGGTCTGGTCGCCGCGCTCGGAAGCTGAACCGAAATTTTTCCGCACTCATCTTGATCGAGTTCGCGACGATTTAAGCGAAGAATCCATGCGGCTTCTTTACGTAGCGATGACCCGTGCTGAAGACCGGTTATATATTGCTGGCGCCACAGGCAAGGCGAAGGGCAAGACCGATCCGGAGAGCTGGTATTTCGTCATTCAAAATGCATTTGAACGGCTAAACGCGCAGGCTTGCGAGAAAAGCGGCGTTTTGCGCCTCAGCGACCCGCAAATCAAAGATCCTGACAAAACGGAAAAAGACGAATCGTCCAAACCGAAAAGAGCCGAAAAACTGCCGGACTGGGTCTTTAGAAAAGCCCCGGATGAGCCAGATCCGCCCAAGCCGCTTGCGCCTTCACGACCCTCCGGAGACAATCCGGCGGCGCTCTCCCCGCTATCCGAAGGAGATGACGGCTACCGTTTCCGTCGCGGCAATGTTACTCACAAACTTTTACAGTTTTTGCCGGATGTTGAATCACAACGCTGGAGGAAGGCCGCAACCGACTTTGTACATCAACCCGGTCACGGGCTGCCCGAACATGTTTGCCGGGATATTGCTGATGAGACGCTTGCGATCTTGAAAAACCCTGCATTTGCTGAACTGTTCGCTTCCGGCTCCATGGCTGAGGTACCGGTAACCGGCATGCTTATGAATGGCCAGATAGTCAGTGGCCAGATCGACCGGCTGGCAGTAACAGATAAAGAAGTGCTGATAATCGATTACAAAACCAATCGCCCGCCACCGCAGGACGAAGAAGGAGTGCCAGCGTTATATCGCAGGCAAATGCGCGCTTACCGGGATATTCTTTGTCAGATATATCCTGAGCATAAAATCAGATGTTTTCTGCTTTGGACCGACGGGCCGCGCCTTACCGAGCTTGTAAAATCTCTTGATGATTAGATCAGGAGGCCTTGACCGTCCCTTCTCATCCACCTAGTTTTGTTAGATATAAATTATTCATGGGGGACAATTAGATGTCTGCAGTAAAGGTTAACGATTCCACTTTTGAACAGGAAGTACTCAACGCAGAAGGCACAGTAGTCGTCGATTTCTGGGCTGAATGGTGCGGCCCCTGCAAGGCGCTCTCGCCAGTGATTGATGAAGTCGCAGAAGAAATGGGCGACAAGATTAAAATCGTAAAGGTCAATATTGACGAAAGCCCTGATACGCCAACCCGCTATGGTGTGCGCGGCATTCCGACACTGATGGTCTTTAAAGAAGGTCAGGTAGTAGATACCCGAGTTGGCGGCCTCGCCAAAGGCCAGCTGACCGAATGGATCGAAAAGCAAGGCTGACCTTATCTTTTTCAAGACAAGCATTTAGATTAATGAACTGGTTGCACCCGATGGCCGGTTCATTTTCTTATTGCGGGCTTATTTCCAATTTTTTTAGACTGCGCCATAATGTTGAAGGACTCACCCCATATTCGGTGGCCAGACTTGATATAGTTTCGTGACCGGCGGCAATTTCTCTTTGGGCAACAGCAATTTTTTGAGCCGTCAGTTTGGCCGGCCGTCCGATTTTTTTACCGGATAATTTTGCCGCATCAATTCCGGCTTTAGTACGCTCCACAATCAGCGAACGTTCAAATTCCGCCAGTGCTCCCATTATATGAAATACCAGCCGGCCACCTGCCGTAGTTGTATCAATCGACTCGGTCAGCGATATAAACCCAACGCCTTTCTTCTCAAATTCTTCAATTAGACTAATCAGGTGAACAAGGCTCCTGCCCAGACGATCCAGTCTCCAGACGACAATAACATCCTCAGGGCTGATAGATGAGATAACCTTATCCAGCCCCGGTCTGCTGGTTATCATTCCGGAGACTCCGAAGTCTTCGAACAATAACTCACACCCTGCCTGTTCCAGCGCCTGGAGCTGCAAATCGAGATGCTGTTCCCCTGTAGAAACTCTCGCGTAACCTACCCTCATCGAATTAATCACAAGTTAAACATAAGATGGTTGTAATACATGGCCACCCTTTGCAAAACTGTCCCTTTTTGCAAAAGTAGTCTATAGATAACATCGCTTAAAAACTCCAAACATATTATATTTCAATATTAAATGATTATTATTAACATCAAAAGAAAATAGTTAATATTAGCTCTTTCTAATTGTTCTTAAGCAGGCTTTACTGTAGCGATGGAACCTTTTGCAAAAAGGGACGGTTTTGCAAAAAGTTTTCGGCGTTCATGCTGCTTTTGGCGTTAGGCGCTAAGAGATTGAGGGTTATGAACGTCAAGTCGTTGTTGGCAAAGATATTTATTGCAGTTTCATTAACCTTTCTCCTGACCTGCGACCCAGCTATTGCCGCCTGCAAGAACCCGGACGGAGAAGAAGGTAAACTGATATACAACGACGGCCCCCACGTGCCGCAGTTCTGCGATGGAGAAATCTGGATCGCCCTCGGTGCTGTCCTCCCCTCCGCCGGGGGAAGCTGCACCAGCCCTGACCGGCCGGAAGGTACGATTATCTATAACGACGGCGCACAGACCCCGCAGTTTTGCAACGGCACGGACTGGGTGTCCATGGTTAGCTACATTTCTCAAAGGTGTAATGCCCCGCCCCTATGCCCCAATGTGGGGGATGTGTGCGACGATGGCGATGCCGGCAACGACCCAGACCCTGTCTATGCCGGGCTGTTGTTTTATGAGGATTCTACCTGCAAGCAGGTTTTCGTTCCCCAAGCCGATCAAAGCGATGCTGCCCAGTGGAAAACCTCAACCGGCACGGATGATATTGCCACCGATTCAACTGAAGACGGCAAGATTAATCACAGTCAGATTGTGGCCAGCGCCGGATATGTCGCCGATCCCAACACCTTCCCCGCCTTCAAGTTGTGTGAGGAACTGAGCGATGGGGGGTTTGGGGACTGGTACCTGCCGGCGCGGACCGAGCTGGATTTAGTCTGGCGAAATAAATCAGCCATAGGGGGCTTTACGACCAATTACTATTGGTCTTCTACCGAGTACGGTACCAGTTACGCCTGGTACCGGAACTTTAACACTGGCCACATGAACGACAACACTAAGACCAACAACTACGACGTCCGCTGCGTCCGCACCGAACCGGCTTCCTTCGGGATCATGCATTGCACGCCTCCCGCGCTGTGCCCCAATGTCGGGGATGTATGCGATGACGGCAACTCTGGGAACAACCCCGATCCCGTCTTCGCCGGATTTATGGTTTATAACAGCACAAACACCTGTGAGCCTCTTTACATTTCACAAAATACTCAGAGCACTGGCGCCAGTTGGAAGACTTCAACAGGAACCGACGACATCGCCAACGATTCACTGGATGATGGCAGAAGCAATCAGAGTCAGGTTGTAGCCACTGCTGACTATATCGCCGACCCGAATAACTTCCCGGCATTCAAGCTTTGTGAGGAGTTGGCGGAAGGCGGATATAACGACTGGTACCTGCCGTCGCGCTCAGAGACAGATATGCTCTACCGTAACGCAAGTGATATTGGCGGCTTCGTAGACACCAACTGGACTTCTACTGAGGGCCTCTGGGATAACGACGTTGCCTGGTATTGTTACATGGGCAACGGCTATCAGGGACACGGCACCAAGACCGGCAGCCAAGACGTACGATGCGTGCGGAGGGATTGAGCTGTTGTCATCCTGAGCGTTTAGCGAAGGATCTTTGCGAGAAAGGTATAAGCCTGACGAAGCAATCCAGTGGAATACATTCTGAATTGCTTCAGCTTTATGACGTTAAAATGATCGTCACTGGCGAAAGCCGAAATCCATACGGACTAACGGTTAGGCACAATAGACCCCGGCTTTCGCCGGGGTGACGATTAGGGATGAGCTTTGCGGTTTCATAACCTGAAGCTCACAACCGACAACGCCGCCAGTGCAGCCGTCTCGCTGCGTAGTATATTATCCCCCAGCGAAACAGGTTTAATTGAAGGCAGCGACAATAGCCACTGCCGTTCTTCCTCCGTAAACCCACCCTCGGGGCCGATTAATATCGCGATATCTTCCTGAGTCTCCGCCCCAAAAACTGTAGCGCATTCAAATCTTTCGATACAGGCCATGACTTTTACCTGCTCAGGGAACTCGGCCAGCTTGGTTCTAAAATCGCCAGGATCATGAAGATCTGGAACATCAAGTCTCTCACATTGCTCGGCTGCTTCGATTACCTGATGCTGTATTCGCTCCCGGTTGATTCTGCGAACTTCGGTATTTTGGGTAAGGATCGGGAACAGGTCAGTCACTCCAAGTTCCACTGCTTTTTCCACCAGAAAATCCATGCGCTGTTTTTTTATAGGCGTGAACAAAAGATAAACTCTTCGTTTCGGTTCGCTTTGCTCTCGCTTCAGCTCTAAAGGAATAGCCCGCCCCTGTTTGCGATTCGCGCTTTTCAGCTCGCACAGCCACTCGCCGTCCATGCCATTAAACAGCCGCAATAGCTGACCATTCTCCCGGCGCAGTACATTGTGCAGGTAATGTGCCTGAGCCGCACTTAGCTCTATCAGCTCGCCTTTATTAAGACGAGCTGATATGTACAGACGCGGCAGTTTGTTATATTTGTGTATGTCGTTCATCCAAGAGCAGTAAACAAATGTCTTATTCAGATATCAAGAACAATGATTGGGTAACCCTTCTTCCGGAAACAATCAGACCTTATGCACGGCTGGCCAGTTTAGACCGGCCGATAGGAACATGGCTGCAGCTCCTGCCCGGCTGGTGGGCTATAATGATGGCCGATGGCGGCATCAATTTTATCGATTTTAATATCGCTAAAATCCTTGTTCTGTTTGGAATTGGCGCCGTGGTTATGCGCGCTGCCGGATGCGTAATTAACGACCTGTGGGACATCAGGTTTGACCGGCAGGTCGAACGCACCCGCCCTCGCCCGCTTGCAAGTGGCGAAGTAAAGCCATATCAGGCGATTATCTTTCTGACAGCGCTTCTACTTACTGGCTTTGCTATTTTGATGCAGTTCTCGCTGGTAACTATCCTGTTAGGAGTTTTGTCTTTACCTATCATAGTCCTGTACCCACTTGCCAAACGCTGGACATGGTGGCCACAGGCAGTACTGGGTATCATTTTTAATTTCGGCGCGCTTATGGGGTGGGGTGCGGTTACTGATGTTCTGGAGCTTCCAGCCTTGCTGCTGTACGCCGCCGGTTTCTTCTGGACTCTTGGCTACGACACAATCTACGCCCATCAGGACAAGGAAGATGACGAACTTATCGGCATTAAATCTTCAGCCCTGCTGCTAGGGGAAAAAAGCCGCAATTGGGTCGCAGGCTTTTACGCTGCAACTATGGCACTGCTGGTTCTGGCCGGAATAGCTGTAGAAGCTGACTGGCTTTACTTCGCTCTGCTCGTACTTCCAGCCCTGATAGCCATGAACAATGTCAGAAACTGGAATATGGACGATCCAGCCGATTCGCTGAAACGTTTCAAGGCAAACCGCGACTTTGGCATACTGGTGTTGTTCGCGACGTTATTTTAATGTCATCCTTGTAAGTGTTCACTAATTCGCTGCCATAAAGGGCGCCGTCATTCCG
>CAZJRT010000100.1:0-6862 GCA_964548445.1 uncultured Pseudobdellovibrionaceae bacterium | reverse complement strand
GTAGAGCAATAAGACTGATATGTATATGCCCCTTGTGAGGAGGATTGAAAGATCCGCCTATGAGACCGACTCTTAACCCGTTCCATCGAGGACCGTCTAGCAGGTTAGGGGGGGTAAAAATTTGTGAGCTGGCCATAGCGGGTATTCTCGTATCAGGGCCTTAGCTGGCCATTACCTCTAACAAGATATTTGTAGGTTGTAAGCTGCTCAATGCCAACCGGGCCTCTGGCATGAAGCTTTCCTGTAGAAATACCCATTTCAGCTCCCATGCCGAACTCTCCGCCATCGGCAAACTGGGTTGATGTATTGTGCATTACTATCCCGCTATCCACGTTTTCAAGGAACCAGTTCACTGCTTTTTCATCTTCGGCAATAATGGCGTCAGTGTGATGCGATCCATATTTGTTAATATGCTGAACAGCTTCTTTTACTCCTTTGACAGAACAAACACTGAGCTTTGCGTCCAGATATTCAGTAGTCCAGTCTGTTTCATCTGCTTTTCCAATCCTATTGTCCAGTTTGCAAATGTCAGGTGTAGCAACAATTCGGCAATCTGATTTAAGCAGATTTTCCAGTATCTGCTGCTTTAGTTCAGAATCAAGTTCTTCATCAAACAACAAGGTTTCTGTAGCTCCGCAAATTCCAGTCCGGCGCATTTTAGCGTTCAGAGTTACATTGACGGCAATTGCCGGGTCGGCACTTTTGTCAACATAGGTATGACAGATACCATCCAGGTGGGCAAAGACAGGCATCAAAGCCTCCCTCATGACTTTTTCTGTCAATCCTCTGCCTCCGCGCGGGATCAATACATCTATGCTGGAAACTGCCTGAAGCATGGCAGTTACAACTGTCCGATCAATTGTCGGAACCATGCATACGCAGCCTTCTGGCAGATCATTCTTCTTGAGTGCCTTAACAATGAGATCATGTATGGCAAGAGAGCTGTTCAGGCTTTCTGAGCCGCCACGCAGAATAATTGCGTTATGAGACTTGAGACTGAGAGCTGCGGCATCAATCGTTACATTCGGTCTGGATTCATAAATCATGCCCAGAACGCCAAGAGGCACGCTGATTTTTTGAATTCGTAATCCGTTGGGTCTCTCCCATTCGGCCAGCACGCGACCAGAAGGAGATGACAGATCGATTATTTTTTCTACACCGGCAGCCATTGCTTCAATCCGCTCTGGTGTAAGCGTAAGGCGATCTATCATGGATGGGGTTAATTTTTTCGCTCTGGAACCGGATATATCCTGCCGGTTAGCCAAAATAATGTTGTCGCTTTCATAACGAAGTAAATCGGCAAGGTCGGCCAAAACCTTGTTAATCACTTCTGGTTCGATATGAGATAAAACAGATGAAGCTTCTCTCGCTTTTTGTCCCAGATCTTCAATAAGATCTTCTGCAGACAGACAAGTCTGATTCCGTGCCATATTCTTTCCTGTTAACTTAAATTATTTACTCACGCATCTGGGAAGAGATATTACGCACAGATTCCTCAACAAGCCCCGATTGAGGGTCTTTTTCGAGTTTTTCCTGTATCAACCGCCGTGCAGCGCGTATAGCAAGTTCAGCCGTATGGTTTTGAACCTCGTATATAGCGTTTTGTTGCATTCGTTCTATACGCTCCGATACAAGCTTCTCGCGATGAGCCATGGATGCTTCCAGTTCGGCTTCTGCCTTTATGCGGATCTTTGTAGCGTTTTCCTTTGCATGCTCGATTATCTGATCGGCTTCCTTCAAGGCATCCCGTTGTTTGCGCTGGTATTGGGCCAGCATCTCCTGAGCTTCAACTCTGAGACTTTCAGCCGTTTCAATTTTCTTCTTAATTTCCTGAATTTGTTTATCCAGTTGAGCAGCCACCGATTGGGCGCCAAGCTTATACGCTACGATCACGAACACCGTGAACGAGAGAAAATACCAAAAAGTCGTATTAGCCAGAAGTTCCTGCATAATCTACGCCGCGCTTATCCGTTCTTCTCTTTTGATTTTCTCTACAACTGCCAGAGCTTCTTCATTAGAAAAAGAGATATTACTTACAATCCTGGCAGCAACCTCTGATGCTACCTCAGCGCTGATAGAGTCGATCTGGTACATGACATCGGCTTTGGCTTTTGCAATGCGAGCCTCTGTCGCCGCTATATCCCGTGCGGAGCGCTCCTGAAAACTTTCCATCATCCGGGTTGCTTTCAGATTCATAGCGGCTTCTGCGTCAGAAATAACGCCTGCAGCCTCAACTTTTGCCTGATTGATGCCCTCTTCATAGGCTTTTTGAACCAGATCCGCTTCTTTTGTTAGCCTGTCGGCAGTATCAAGGTCGCTCTGAATGTGTTCTCTTCTATTCTCCAGGACAGCGGAAATAACCGGTAGAGATTTTCGGCTGAAATAGAGATACATGATTATGAAGACTACAACCATCCAGAAAATCTGGCTCGCATACCATGTCGGATCGAGTTGCGGCAAACCAGCGCCGCTTTCGGATGCACTGTGTGCATCTCCATGCGTCGTGTCCCCATGAACTGTAGCGGCAAAAACAGGCTCTGCCGCCACGGCTAATAATGCAAACAGGGAAAGCAGGCGCATGTTCAGTTAGGTAACCTGAATCTTCGTGCTCTAGACGAAGAGGATAATTAGAGAAACCGCAAGCGAGAACAGGGCAAGAGCTTCAGGGATGGCAATATCGAAAACAATGCTCTTGAACAGAACTCCTTCGGTAGAAGGATTTCGGCTGATTGCTTCATAATAGCTTGAGAAGATGCGGCCCAAGGCGAACGCAACTGCCGGAATAGGCAATAAAGCCAGAACAGCGGCCAGATATTTTACAGATTCTACGTCCATTTTATTTCCTTCCGATCTCGGTTTGTGAAGTTTGCTTTAGTTAATTCCAGTCAATTTCTTAATATAGTCAGTGCCCAATATCAATGGTGTCTTTAAGGTAAGTACTTGTCAGCATGACGAATACATAGGCCTGGATAAGTGCTACAAACAGCTCGAATGCTACCATCATGGAATTCAGAAGCATAGTACCAATACCACCCAGAAAACCCAAAAGTCCCAGTGTTGCCATTGAAACGCTAAACCCGGCCACAACCTTTAGCATCAGGTGCCCGGCGAACATGTTGATAAACAGACGCAATGAAAGCGTAAAAGGCCTGCTGAGATAAGAGACTATTTCAATAGGCGAGAGTATCGGGAGTATCCAGATGGGGACACTCCTTGGAAAGAACAACTCAAGAAAGTGCAGACCGTGGAATACAAAACCAAAAACTATTACGGTGAAAAAGACGATAAGCGCAATAGTCCCATTTACGATGATATGGCTTGTATAGGTGAAGGAACCCGGAATCAAACCCAGAAGGTTTCCCATCAATACAACCATAAAAACCGTAAAAACAAAGGGTATATAGCGCCTGCCTTCAAAACCGGCATTTTCCTGGGTCATGTTGGCAATAAACTGGTAAAGCATTTCTGCCACTACCTGCATTCTGCCGGGCACCAAAGATCTGCGCCGCATGGCGACAGTAAGAAAAACTGTTGATACCGCTACTGCTATAAACATCCAGAGTGAAGAGTTTGTAAAATCGATATTAAACCCAGCGACCTCTGGCAAATCGATAATGGGCGTTACTACAAATTGATGAACCGGATCAGCCATACTCTTAATCACTCTCCTTCTTTAGAGCCACTTTCATCTTTACTTTTATTTTTCCTGCGTTGCAACCTGCCAGGATCTGCGAGTGGCCTAAGCCCGTAACTAACTCGAAATGCATTGATCAGACCTGTGATTATACCAAGAAAGATAAAACCGATAAAGAGCACCGGCTCTGTGTGAAAGAGTCTGTCAAGCCAGTAGCCTAACAGAACACCGACAAGGATAGAGGCTATCAATTCTGTAAGTATCTGTATACCAAGATTTGCCTGCGAGTGCATACTTTCATTCTGTTTAGGGGGGGAGGGGCGGCCTTTTGCTGCAATAATACGATTTTTCAAATCGTCCAGTTTAGTCACTCGGCTGCCTCCAGAAATTCAAAGCTGTTTTGAAGATCCACAGATACAAGCTGGGAAATCCCTTTTTCGCCCATAGTAACACCGTAGAGCCGGTCCATGCGGGCCATCGTAAGGCGGTGGTGGGTAATCACCAGGAAACGGGTCTTGCTGGCTTCGGAAATTTCTTCGAGAAGATCACAAAGCTTATCAACATTTGCGTCATCAAGTGGTGCGTCAATCTCGTCGAGGACACATACAGGTGAAGGATTAGTCAGGAACATGGCAAATATCAGTGCTGCCGAAGTTAGCGCCTGCTCTCCGCCAGAAAGTAATGACATGGCTTGCAGGGTCTTTCCGGGAGGCTGAGCATAAATCTCCAGTCCTGCTTCCAGCGGGTCATCAGAATCAATTAGGGATAAGTAGGCCCTGCCGCCATTAAACAAACGCGTAAACAACCCTGAAAAATGAGCATTCACATGATCGAAAGCTATTCTAAGGCGCTCCCTGGCTTCGACGTTTAATTTACGAATTCCTTCCCGCAACTCGGAAATAGCCTGCAGCAGATCGTTACGTTCATTCAGCAAGCCGGATAACTCTTTCTCCAGATCCAGCGCTTCGGTATCAGCGCGGAGATTAACAGGACCAATATTATCCCGCTCTCTGATAAGGCGATCTTTACGTGCTTGCAGATTTTCCAGGTCACCACTGGAAATTTTTTCCGGATCAATACCAATGTGTGCGGGGAGGTGAGAAGGGGGCATGTTAAATTTATTCTCTATCCCTGTCTTGATTTCCTCCAGTCGCTCCAGACCTGCGGCAACGGTAGCATGAACCGCCGCTCTTTCCTCACGTACAGAAGCAAGTTCGTTTTCAGCTTTTTTAAGCTCACGATCTGTTTGCGAAACCCGGGCTTCCCGCTGGGCCAGCTTTTCGGCCATCTTGCTGCGATGCTTTTCTGCATCAGCAATCATGTTAAGAAGATCCTGATGGTTTTTTCGAATTTCATCAGGGCGATCTTTAAGTTCATTCAATTTCGCAGATAGCGTTTGTTCACGAGCTTCAAGCGTTTTTACCCATTCGCGAGACCTGATTGTCCGGTTCTGGAGATTTACACGCTCGTCTGCCAGAGCATGCAATCGGGCTTTGCGGGTTTCCTGGCGCTGCTTGCCAAGATCATATGCCCGCAGTGCAGATCTTAAAGCTTCACGTGCTTCGCCAAGCGCTTTTTTCATCTGGCCGATACCGGCATATTTCTCGTCAGATATTTCCGCTTCAAGTCTCGCCAGTTCTTTAGAGCTTGTTTCCACCAGATCTGCCAGCCGCACTTTCTCTGCTAACTGATGCTCAAGAGCTTCGCTCAAGCGAGTTATTTCCAGCTCGGTTCCTGCTCTTTGTTTGCTCTTTTGTTCGATTTCCTGACGCAGATTATGCAGTTCATGTTCAAGCTCTGCTGAATGAGTGATTTTTTCTTTCAGTTCTGCCGATAGTTTTTCCAAAGTGTTTTTGTGTGCTTCGTGCGCGGATCTGGCATTTTCAAGAGCTGATTCCTGCTCAGGTAATTGCTGCTTGAGTTCGGACAGACGATTTTTTTGCTGGAGGTGAATGGCGTTCCTGTCAATTGATGTGGCTTTAAAGCACAAGCCATCCCATCGCCAGTAAGCACCACCGCGACTTACCAGAGATTGCCCCGGTGCCAGCAGCTCCTTTACAGCCTCGCCGTGAGCTTCATCTTTTACTACCCCGATCATATGTAATGCAGACATTAACCGGGCAGGGGCATCACTAATCAGATCTGACAAAGGCTTACAGCCCTCCGGTAAAGCGGGTAGCTGGAACGCCGACGTCTGATCTGACCAGAATTTAGGGGCCTCGGGGTCTTCCGAAGCACTCAGTGAGTCTCCCATTGCTTTTGACAGGGCGGCCTCAAATCCCTCTTTTACGGTAATATCTTCAAGTACAGGCCGAAAGCCATCTTCAGTTTCAAGATTAACAAATTCCTCTATTGTCCTGATTTCAGTACAAATATTATCTCTGGAGTTTTCGGCCTCTTTCAATTCTTCCATTGAGGAAGAAACACATGTGCGGGCAAGTTCAATCTTTTCCTGAAGATCTTCCCGTTTCTCTTTGTAATAGCTTAATTTATTGGCGATAGCCTCAAATTTATCCTGAAGATTATCGGAATTATTTTCTTCTTTTAAACATTTCCGCTTTTCCTCCAGTAAAGCCTTGGTCTTTGCAATTTTATGCTCATTGTCTTCAAGCAGATTGCGTTGCTGCTTGAGACTCGAGGCAGTGTTTTCCTTGCCAGCGCGTATATAGGCAGCATGCTCCATCAGAGATGAGTAAGCCGTTTCCATTTCCTGAACTTTGGCTTCCAGCACATTCCGGTCTTTTCGCTTTAATTCCAGTTCAGCTTCTTCCTTATCCTGACTGACAATGATTGATTTTTGCTCTTCATTCATACGCACCAGCTGACGAGCGTTATCTTCCTGAGTTTGTATTTCGTGCTGCCTGTCGCTTTGCGCCTGTTGCAGCTGAGTTGAAGTTTCCGACACCAAAGTCTCAATCTGCCGGACTTCGTCCTCCATTCTTTGAAGGTTCAGACGAAGATTTTGTAATTTTGCGGAAGAAGACGCATCTTCTTTGCGTAAGTCAGGCAACTCACTGGATTGTTCCGATTGCGCCTTTGTTAGCTGCACAACAGTGGCTGTATGCATTGCCACCTTTGATTCGATGGATTCCAGATTATCCTTTGCTGCTTTGACATTGTCACGAAGGGAGCTCCACTCAAGCCATGCGATCATCACTTCCAGTTGCCTGATCTGGGCACTGATGTTTCTGTATCTGCTTGCTTGCCTGGCCTGCTTCTTCAAATCGG
>CAZJRT010000099.1:0-6885 GCA_964548445.1 uncultured Pseudobdellovibrionaceae bacterium | reverse complement strand
TGCGTTCCGTTATCCGAGAGGGGGGGGTGGGGGGGGGGATTTGCCTGGATCTTCAGATGAGATTTTGGTAATCGGAAAAGGCAGGATTGTCCGCAAGGGCGACAATGTCGTTATTATATCTTATGGCGCCAGGCTGGCTGAGTGTCTGAAGGCTGCTGACCTTCTTAAAGAAAAAGGAACAGAGGTAACTGTTGCTGATGCACGTTTCGTCAGACCCCTTGATGAGGAACTTGTCCTTGAGCTCGCGGCCAGTCACTCCCGGATAGTAACTGTGGAAGAAGGCGCACGAGGAGGGTTTGGAAGCCTGGTACTCCATTGCCTGAATGATAAAGGATTGCTTGGATCTGATTTAAGTGTAAAAACCTTGTGCCTGCCTGATTTTTTCCAGTCTCAGGATACGGTTGAAAATCAATACAGACAGGCCGGACTGGACGCAGCTCATATCTCCCGGGTATGTACTGACTAAAAGACTTGCCATGACTGTCCAAGTAAGGGAAACTGCCTACATGCGGTTTTATCGGTGTTGCAATTTACTGTTTTTAAGACTTACTGATGTCGCTTAGCAAACCCACCATAGTTCTTTTCGATATGGACGGTACAACAGTTCGTCACATCAATCCCATGCTTTTAAACGTGTTGGAGAAGCTGGATGATGTCTCTTATAAAATAACCAGCGGCTTATCCCGCCTGATTAATATAAAAAAGCCGCGTCCTCCCATGGCAGGTATAGTTAACCGTGAGCGTAAATCGCGCCTGCTGGTGCATCGTGCAATGCACAAGGTTCGGCGCAAATCGGTGGAACAGATTGTTGAGCCATGTCCCGGTATATATCCGCTACTTGAAATGCTGGAAGAAGCCGGAATTCCGGTGGCTCTTGTAAGTAATGGTCTTGGCAAGGGCTATGGCCATGATGTTTTGTCGACTTTTGATCTGGAAAAATATTTCGAGGTGACGCTGTTTCGTGAAGACATGCGGAAGTCTAAACCTCATCCGGATTCTATTTTAAGAGCTCTGGAATCTATGAAACGCCAGCCTTCCGAGAACGATAACATCTGGTATATCGGTGATCGGCACAAGGATGTTCGTGCCGCCATGGCTGCGAGATCCTGTCTGCCATGCCCGGTTCAGCCACTGGCTTATGGTCTTAACGCGGCAATTGCCATACTTGAGCACAATATCGGGCCTGACCATATAATTATGAACTACGAGGATTTCAGGCCAAAACTTAAGGACCTTCTTGGAAAAAAAAAGTCTCACACGAAAGTTCTGAAGGAAGAACAGCCGGAAGATAAGGTGCTGGTCGTCTGAAGTAAGCGGTAATAATGCCTCTGGATAAATTCGAGTATAAAGAACTGGGAATTCCGTCAATCAGTGTCACGAAGCTTGACAAGAACTGCCAGTCATTTTTCGTTCGGCAAAAAGACGTATACTCCTGCGGCCCCGCTTGCGCGGCCACAGTTTCAAAAATATTGGGCTATGAGACTGGTTATGATTATTTCCGGTCAGTAGCCCGTCCTTCTACGGTAATCGGCACACCGACCAACCGGCTTTTTGATGCCTGCACGCCTCTTTCGCCTGTTTCAGAAGGTGAGCATACTTATAATGAAGGGCTTGCCATTTCCAGCATCTTGCAGCTACCGGAAATGGATGGTCATTACGTGGTATTTCTGGGCTGTAGGAACGAGGGAGAGCTAACTTATTACTGCCCGTTTTATCACCGGATTTTCCAGGAGCCGCTGGAGCAGATTCATTGGCAAAGCGGCTATGAAGACAAGAAGGCATGGACTATCAATTTCAAGACCCCGCCTGTTATTAACGAGATAATTGCCGAAGCTGTTCAGGCTATTAAAATAGAGAAAGATACTTACGGTGCGTCCAGAGGGAAGTAAGCTCTCAGATCCGTGCCCTGAGCTAAAGCTGCTTCCTGTAATATCGGCTTTGTTATCAATCTGATAAACTCCGCCTGATTTTTAAATACTTCCCCGGCCTGTATATGGCTGTTCAAGAGATTCATAACAATTTCCGCCGGTGTTTTGGGCTTTGGCATGACTCGCACTTTTAATTCGCTTCGGTCCTTAAGTCCGATAGACCGTGCTGCAAAGTCCAAAGTTGCATCCAGCCCTCCCAGCTCATCGACCAGCCCGACTTCAAGCGCTCTGCTTCCAGACCATACATAGCCGCGAGCAACCTTGTCAGCTTGCTCCAGGCTCATATCACGACCTTCAGCCACTATCGCAATGAAATCTTCATATATCGAATCCACCATGGCATTCATTCGTTCCGCCTCTTGCGCTGAATAGGGCCTGTTCAGGGACCACATATCGGCTTTTTCACCCCAGGTAACACCTTCCCAGTTTACATTCAGCTTGTTCCACATCTCATCAAACACAATCTTGCCAGAGATTACGCCAATAGATCCGGTAAGAGTTGATGGCTGGGCAAAGATGGTGTCGGCTGATGCTGATACCCAGTATCCTCCCGAGGCAGCCATTGGTCCCATTGAGACATAAACCGGTTTGCCTTTGCTTTTAGCCCGCTCTATGGCCCAGCGGATAGTCTCTGATGCAGTGGGAGAGCCGCCGGGGCTATCTACACGAAGTACTATGGCATTAATTGATGGATCATCTGTCGCATCTTTTATGGCGATCGAGATTTCCTCCGCCGATGCAATGCCGCCCTCAAGCAGTAACGGCGACGATGGAGCGGAGTTATCAGGCAATATTATTCCTGAGACGTAGATCAGGGCTGCTTCCGGCCTGGCTTCCGGCTTGTTAAAAAATCCATGAGGTTCAGCTGCTTCTCGTTTTGCCCGGCTTTCGTAAGAGCTGATAGAAACAAACTGCAAATTCTCATTAGCAGGATCACCAGTGAGATTCTCTCTTAGCTCATTGACAAGAATATCGCCATAATCCAGCCGGTCGATCAGACCCGCTTCGAGCGCTTCGTCATCGGTGAACAAGCCAGTATTTACCAGATCCATAACCTGTTCTGCAGACATGTTTCTTGACGTGGCTATCCCGGTGGAAATATTTTCGCCAAGCTCTCCGACCACTTCTGTCAGCATTTCACGATTGGCGGGGCTCATTTGTGAGTTGCTTACCGGTTCATAAACCGTCTTGTATTCCTTGCGACGGAAGAAGTCAGATGAAACGCCGATTTTTTCGAGAAGTTCTTTGATGTAAGGCTCCTCAATATTAATACCGGCAATGACGAGAGTGCCCACCGGCTGCATCCAGATTTCATCAAAAGCGGAAGCAAGATAATAAGCGCCAAGACCACCGGTCATATCAGAAGCATAAAACAAGGCAGGTTTACCGCTGTCACGGAAACGCCTGATTGCGGTTCTTAGTTCTTCAGTATGAGCAAGTGAGATTCCCCCGGACTTGAAATTGACCACCAGGGCTTTGACCCGCTCATCCTCTCTGGCCATATCAAGCGCACGAGTGATCTGGTGAACAGTTGGTTTGGTTTCGATATTAAGACTTAAAGATCCGGCCAGCCCAGGGTCTCTTCGTGTTTCGGAAAGGCCCCCATCAATAGGCCATAGCAGCATCATTTCTTCTGGAAGAGGCTTGCCCTGAAGCAGAGCGGCAGTTGTAAGTACACTTAAAAAGGCGGAGAACAGCACCAGCGCCCCAATTACTGTGCAGGTGCGTTTTGCAGCCGTGAAGATGACATGCCATGCTCTGCCTGCAAAACTTTTGCGGGAACTGTGCCGGTGCTCAGATTTAGAGGGAGGATTATAGACGATAGTTCTTTTTTTCAGCCAGTTGCTGTCAGTCATTTTCTATTCTCTCGTCAGCTCTTGGTCAGAAGCATTTGTTAAAAGCAATTTAAAGGCACTTTAAAGGCACTGGGCTTTATGACGCAGCCAGTGATCGGCCAGAACGCAAGCCATCATGGCTTCTGCAACAGGGACGCCCCTGATGCCGACGCATGGGTCGTGCCTGCCCTTTGTAGATATTTCTGTTTCGTGACCTTCTACATCAATACTGCGTAAGGGGTTAATAATAGAGCTTGTCGGTTTAAAAGCCACTCTTGCGACAATAGTTTGTCCGGTAGAAATTCCGCCAAGGATCCCGCCCGCATGATTTGTCAGGAAAACAGGACTCCTGTTCTCGTTATCAGAACGGATTTCATCAGCATTTTCTTCGCCTGAAAGAGTAGCCGATGTGAAGCCTTCACCAATCTCTACTCCTTTTGCGGCATTAATCGATATAAGAGCTTTGGCAAGATCGGCATCAAGCTTGTCATATACAGGAGCGCCAAGCCCCGCAGGTATTCCTTCAGCATGAATCTCTACGATTGCTCCAGTACTTGAGCCTTTTTTGCGAGTCTGGTCGATATACTCTTCCCACTTACTTGCAGTCTGTGCATCCGGGCAAAAGAAAGGATTCTTATCGGTTTCTTCCCAGTCCCAGTTTTCGCGAGAGATAGAATTAGGGCCTATTTGTACTACAGCACCGCGAATGCAGACATTGTCGCCAATGGCGTTCCCGAGCAATTTTCGGGCGATAGCTCCGGCAGCTACTCTCATTGCTGTTTCTCTGGCAGAGGAACGGCCCCCGCCACGATAATCACGAATTCCGTATTTTGACTGATAGGTTATATCGGCATGACCAGGCCGGAATTTATCTTTGATTTCGCTGTAGTCTTTGGATTTTACATCAGTATTTTCAATCAACAATCCGATGGGGGTGCCGGTGGTCATCCCTTCAAAGACTCCGGATAGTATTCTTACCTGATCAGGCTCTTTCCGCTGGGTTGTATGGCGGGACTGTCCGGGTTTGCGTTTGTCGAGATATTTCTGGATATCGCTTTCATCAAGGGGGATACGGGGAGGAACTCCGTCAACAATACAGCCGATCACGCTTCCATGGCTTTCGCCGAAAGTCTGGTACTGGAAAAGCGTTCCGAACCTGTTGCCGGTCATTCGCCCTCCGGTCCGTCATTCAGTCTTTGGGGAGATCGATTGTAGCAAGTCCGCCGTTTGAGCCGCGGAATCTACAGATACCATTCCTACAGAATGATATCCGGAATCTACATGCATAACTTCTCCGGTAACACCGCTTCCCAGGTCGCTCAGGAGGAAAAGGCTTGCTTTGCCCACTTCATCTATAGTCACATTACGTTTAAGTGGTGAATTATATTCATTCCATTTCAGAATATACCGGAAGTCACCTATCCCGCTGGCGGCAAGGGTTTTAATCGGCCCGGCTGAAACGGCGTTTACCCTCACTTCGCGGCGCCCCATATCCGCTGCCAGATAACGTACTGAAGCTTCGAGCCCTGCTTTGGCGACGCCCATAACGTTGTAATGAGGCATGACTTTTTCCGCTCCGTAATAACTCATGGTAAGAAGGCTGCCGCCCGGATTCATGAGTGGAGCTGCTCTTTGAGCAACGGCTGTAAAGGAATAAACGGAAATATCCATAGTTTTGAGGAAGTTGGTTCTTGTCGTCGCAAGATACTCACCATCCAGTTCTTTTTTGTCAGAAAAAGCTATTGCATGGACCACAAAGTCCAGCTTGCCCCATTCCTGTTCTATAATTTTGAAAACAGAATCAATGCTGGCATCATCGCCAACATCACACGGCATGATAAATTTTGACCCTACACTTTCGGCCAAAGGACGAACGCGTTTTTCCAATGCATCACCCTGATAGGTAAATGCCAGTTCTGCTCCATGACCGGCGAGGACGTTTGAAATGCCCCAGGCAATAGAGCGATCGTTTGCCACGCCCATAACCAGGCCACGCTTTCCTGCCATTATCTGCGGATGTTCAGCCATCTTCGTAAACCCTGAAAATCTAAATTTGTTGCCTGAGCATCCTACACATTTCGAACGATACGTCCAGCCTGTATATCAAATACTTTCCAAAGGCCAGATTTGACTATCTGTTAACGCAGAACATGCTAGAATTGCCAAAGATACTTATAAAAAGTCAAATTGATCCGGAACCGGAGATAGCAAGAGGCGCTGATTTAGTATGGGCATGCAGATAGATTTACTTGCTCGCACTTGCAATATAATAAGCAGGCAGATTAACGACTATAACAGGCAGCTCAAGCTGTATCATATTGTGCACCATAGCGGGCAACGTAATGAAGCTATCCTGATGGAGGAGCATGAAATGCTTGCTCATCCGGCAGGAGCTTATGCTCGCAACATAATGAAAAGAAAAGTCGATAATGAAAACTCTGTTTTCCTGGGAGTGGCATCAGCTACTGATCGAATTTTCTTCGGCCTGTCTTCGAAAAGCCACCTTTTAGGGCTGGTTACGATTAACGCTGACCAGTATTCCGATTCTAAAGAGGCCAAAATGCATCTTTACCATTTGGCCTGGCATGCTCTGGATCTTGCCAGAATTCGGGAACGGCCAGAGTATAGAAGCAAGTTTAAAAACGGGCCGATGATCCCGAAACGCAGCCCAATGAATTTAGCCAAAGCCAATCTGCAGGCTGATGTGTTCAGTGCTGTAATGATGGCATTGCAAGGAAACAAGGCAGCAATAAAAGATCTGGCGGAAAAAAGAGCGGAGGAAGCACTTACGCCTCATGCAGGATACAGGGCTGAAGACTACCCTTATGTTATAGCAATGGAAGCCACTCAATTTGCTTTCAGGGAAATATCCAAATCCCAGGTAGCACGAAACCGGATGATAAAGATTGCATCCCAAATAGCCGAAGAAGTCGGCATGACTTTTGACGAGATCTCTGTCAGACAATGGTGGGCCTTCAGTGGCCCGGCGCAAGACATGGCCTGGCGAGGACATCAGAAGGAAGAAATTCTGGGTGCTGCCATAAATACCAGTGAGGATCCATATGTCAGGGCGACCGGCCTGCTGGTAGCAGAGATTACTGAAATTGATCCCAAGCCGAGTG
>CAZJRT010000098.1:0-6914 GCA_964548445.1 uncultured Pseudobdellovibrionaceae bacterium | reverse complement strand
AGCCCTTTTTCCGAAAGCCTTACTCTGATTGAGCGCTTGTCGTGAACCGAACGCTCCTGGATCAGATAATCATTCTCAACCATCTTTTTGACATTATAGGAAACATTGGATCCCAGATAATACCCGCGAATGGTAAGCTCTCCTACCGTCATCTCTTCATCGCCGATGTTGTACAGGATCATGCTCTGAACGTTATTAATGTCCTGAATATTTCTGCGATCGAGTTCAACTTTCAAAACGTCCAGAAACCGTCTGTGTAACCGTTCAATCAGCTGAATGGTTTCGTAATATTTTAGCGGTGTCGTCACTTTATGACTCCGATCTTTGGATAAGTAAGGCATTTATTGCAAGTTAGAAAAATCATCCCAATGATAATAGAGTTCCACAACGGCGCAAGAATAAAATTAATGGAAATTTTGGTCTATTATATATTTTTTGATTATAGAGCCATTGCATCTTCGATAGAATATCCAGTTTCTGAAAAGTAGCTTTCAATGCTTTCGCTCGTCACTTCCTCAAGACTGGCCGGCACCCATCTGGGATTTTTATCTTTATCAATTAAAACCGACCTGACACCTTCATAGAAATCATGACCGTTAATAAAATGCTGAACCAAAAGGAAATCTTTGTTTAACACCTCTGGAAAATCCATATCTCTGGTATTTTCAAAATGTTGCCAAATGACTTTTACACTAGTTGGTGAGTGAGCAGAAATCTGCTCAATAACTTTTGCTCCCCAGCCTACCTTGCCAAGCTTTTCAATAACTCCATCTATATTATAGGCCGAAAAACAGCTTTCTATTTCTGATCTTCGCTCGTTAAAAATGCCTGTTTGTTGAGGTCGAGATGACATCCTGGTCAACACTTCAGATATACTTTTTCCACATTCCTGACTACTTGAAACACCTTTCAAGGCCTTTTCCAGTTCAGTTTCCAGCTTGTCCCGATCTTTTAAAAAAATAAAATAATCTGCCAAATCCGCAACCAGCAGATCTTCAGCGTTGATACGAGCCCCGGTTAGTGCCAGGTAAGAACCGAACCTGTTTGGGCAGCGGTTAAGAAAGAAGGAGCTACCTACATCCGGGAAAAAACCTATGGCTCCCTCCGGCATGGCAAAAACGGTGTTTTCACATACAACCCTAAAATCGCTGGGCCCGGCAATACCATACCCACCGCCCATACAAATTCCATTCATAAACGAAATAACAGGCTTCGGATAATTATAAATAAGTTCATTAAGCGAATATTCTTCTGCAAAAAAAACGCACGCCACTCTCTCATTTATCTGTTCACGGCGAAACGCCATCCCAAGCGAGTAAACCGCCTTCATATCGCCTCCCGAACAAAATGAGTTATGAGGCAGGCCTGTTATGTATACAGCTTTAATTTCCGGATTATCGCGCCAGCTGGTAAGCGCAGCACGAAGAGTGCGCACCATTTCAATATCTAGTGCATTAAGGGCATTTGGCCGATTGAGATAAATCCTGGCCAGAGGACCACGATCATCAATTTTCAATTCTTCGCAAAGCAGGTTTAAATCCATCAGTAAAGACTGTTTACATTGTGCACATAATGACCTACCAAATTCTAAATGAAACAAGGCAACCAAAAAGCTTTTTTTGTGCGCCAGATTAAAATGACTGTAAGAGGCTACAATGCCATCAGTATATCCAGCCGCACGCATGCGACGTCTGCGCCGCTCTGAAGCAATTCGAAATATTGTTTGCGAGAACCGGTTAACCGCCGCCGATTTCATATACCCGATATTTGTTGAGGAAAATGTATCCGAACGTCAACCAATAGCATCAATGCCTGGCATCTGGCGCGAAACAGAACAATCTCTGGCCAAAACAATACAAGAAACAGCACAAGATGGAATACAGGCTATCGTCCTGTTTGGTGTATCGCATAACAAAGACAGCTCCGGCAGTGATAGCCTTAAGAACGACGGCCTCCTTGCCAGAATGATAAAAGAAGCCAAGGACGCCAGCCCGGAAACATTAGTGATAGCTGATCTGTGTTTTTGCGAATATACCGATCATGGCCATTGCGGTCCGTTAAATGCACATGGAGATGTGGATAATGACGCCACCCTTGATAATCTTGCAACCCAGGCTATTGTTGCAGCCGAGGCGGGGGCAGATATAGTTGCACCTTCGGGCATGATGGATGGAATGGTATCGACTATACGAGCCGCTCTTGACGAAAGTAATTTTGCAAATATTCCAATCATGTCGTACGCATCAAAGTTTGCTTCCAGCTTTTACGGCCCCTTCAGAGATGCCGCCGGATGCTCTCTGGGCAAAGGCAACCGTAAAACCTATCAACTCGATCCCGCCAACAAAAGACAGGCAATGCGAGAGGCTATTTTAGATGAGTCAGAAGGTGCCGATATCCTGATGGTAAAACCGGGACTGCCTTATCTCGATATTCTTAGCCAATTGCGGCAATCAACGGACCTGCCACTGGCGGCGTATCAGGTAAGCGGCGAATATGCGATGATCAAATTCGCGGCGCAGGCAGGTGCTCTTGACGAAAAAGAAGTAATGATGGAAAGCCTTCTCGCATTTAAAAGAGCCGGGGCCGATCTAATACTCACTTACTTTGCCAAACATGCCGCTCAGATAATCAACGAATGTCAGGGATAATATGCCTAGGATCCGTTGATGGTATAATCAGGAACCCAATCTGATTTCCTGAGGTGCCTCTGCCTTCGCTGGTTTTATTTCCTGCTCCTGCCCTGCCAGCTTGATATCAGCCTTCTTGTTGAATTCTACAGCCTCCACCAGATCTACAGCATACATTTTGATGCGGCCTTTTCGTTTGTCCAGCCATTCACGGGCCGGTGTCGTCGTCACTCCAACTCTCCCGCGACTTTCGGCAACCATCAAATTGCCGCTCTCTGATTCATAAACCATTACAACATGGTCGATACCGCGCTTGCGTCCTTTATCCCAGCTCTTCTTACCTGTATCCATGCCAATAATCATGCCTGCCTGGAGATCCTCTAAAACTGGATCTTCAATCAAGCCGTATTTTGAAGAGTGCTGAATTTGTTTTTCCGAATAGGTCCGGAGATTTTTTAAAAATGATTCTGGAACGAAAGCCCCTTCAGTGCTCAAGGCATCAGCATCAAATCCACTGGAAGCCGCATGATAAACAAATCCGCTACAATTGATCCTGTCAGCATTCGCAGGCCTGGAAGCGCCACTATTGAATTCATATCTAACACCCCTCTTGAGACAGGACTTCACATGTTCAAGAATGCCTGAGTTTATTACGCTTCTGACACGCTGTTTCTTCACTGTATCAGGCAAAGCGACATCAGTGCTGCCTGGATCCAGACTGGTTGAGCGCTCCAGAGAATTTGTAATCTGCGCAGAAGCATCCGGATTTTTGTTAAAGAAGTTAAAGAACCTGTCAAAGATTGAACCGTTACCGGCATCATCATCAGCAAAGCTTAATGTAGTAATGCCTATAAGCAAAAGAGCCGTCATGAAAAACATATCGCCGCCAGATTTGTTTTTTCCGGCATGCATATTAAAATCAGAATTTACTGAACTGTCTTTCATTTATTTTTCCTTAAGCGCATTATATACCATAATCAATAAAGCTGCACTTTCTTGCGATAATTTACGGGAGTGCTGGTTATTTTAACCAATCTGCAATTTTTGTTTTTTATGTTATCGTGTTATTACGAAACAAGCCCTCAAGGCGCAACTGAAACTGTACCTTCTTACGGATTTTTCTTTCCATTCCTATGGCAGATGACAAAAATATAAAAGAACAGAGAGACAGGTTTTTGGCCTTCTCGTTCGCCTCCTCGGATTTATTCATAGAGGTGTCGGAAGACGGCAAAATTACTTACGCTCTTGGCGCTGCAAAAGGACTAACGGGCGTCGAAGATGATACCTTGTCAGGGGTTCACTGGCTGGATGTTTTTGCAAGAATTGACCGGCCAACACTGGTCGCACTGTATGCCAAGGCAAAGCCCGTTCAGAGATGCGGCCCCATTCTGGTTTCGATAGACCCCAAATTTGGCGAAGGACGCAAGGCTGTTCTTACTGCCATCAAGATGCCTGATAGCGAAAAATTTTATATCACACTCGGCTTTACCAGCGTTTTGATGGCCCGGACCGGCGAAATGCTTAAGGTCACTGAAGAAAAAGATTTGCTGGATAAGGAAACGTTTTTGCATGCAGCAAAAGAAGCCTTGAATATGGCCCGTAACCTGAACCAGGAAGTAGACCTCACTTTACTTGATTTCACTGATATGGATAGCTTCAGGCAACGCCTTGATAAGGACGGCTGGAAGGATTTTACCGACACGATAGGAGGCTATTTAAGATCCCGCTCCCTGGACGGACGATCCGCTGCCGAGATTTCTGAAGGCCGCTTCGGAATATTGCACGACAAAGAAATAGAATCCGAAATGCTAAGAAGCCAGATGTCGGAAATAGCCAGACAAGCCGATCCTTCTGGAGAAGATGTAACCATCAAAAGCAAAACGGTTACTTCTGATCTGGATACTATTTCAGAAAGAGATGCTACCAAGGCTATTCTTTACACAATTAACGAGTTCCAGCGCAAAGGAACAGAGCTGACAATAGAAACACTTAACACCAGCTTCAAGGCATATATAAGCGCAAACGCCCAAAAGGTAAGCCAGTTTAACGAGATGCTCAGGCAGCAAACCTTCAATATGTATTTTCAGCCGATAGTAGAGCTGAATAACGGTTATGATGCTATCCACTTTGAAATGCTTTCGCGATTTCTGGACGGTGGCTCTACCCTCGAATGGATAATGTTTGGCGAGGATATCGGTATGGCACCTGAATTTGATATGGCTGTACTGGACAGAACTCTTAATTATCTCCGTTATAAATCCAGCGGCAGGCGAAGTCGTTTTTCCATCAACATCTCAGGCCAGTCTATCCAAAACTCCCGCTTTTTCGACAAGATGTTCGACAAGCTTCTGGCTAACAAGGAATACGCCGAACGTCTTATTTTTGAAATCACTGAATCCAGTCAGATCGAAGACCTTCAAAAAGTCGGCAATCATATTGCCTGCCTGAGGGGGGAAGGATTTCAGGTTTGTCTCGATGATTTCGGCGCTGGGTCGGCATCGTTTCAGTATCTGCAGGCACTCCATGTTGACTATCTGAAGATAGATGGCCAGTACACCAAGGGAATAATGACTTCAGAACGGGACACGGTTATGGTTAAGAACCTGATTTCCATGTGCCGGGATCTTGATATCAAGGTAATCGCTGAAATGATCGAAACTGAAGAGCAATTATACCGTATCCGCCATCTGGGTGCAGAATACGCCCAGGGATATCTTTTCTCCAAACCAAGACCTAAACCGGAATATGAGCCTCCTAAAAAATTCACAAATTGAGCTTGGCGTTAGACGCAAGTAATGAAACAATAGGAATGTTTGTAAATCTGATGCTGGCAGTCCCATGAAATTTCTCGGCGTAATAATGGTTATTGGATGCACGTTTGGCGGGTATATCCTGCTGGGCGGGCATATGTCCATACTTCTGAAAGCAATGCCTTTTGAAAGCATGATTATTGTTGGCTCCGCTATCGGTGCTTTTCTGACAGCAAATTCCATGCATACCATCAAGGGAACCTTGAAGGGATTTAAAGCCTACATAAAGCCGGAGACATACGACAAAAGTTCTTATGTAGAATTGCTGAGCATGCTCTATCTTTCTTTCAAGCTTGCCCGGACCAAAGGCTGGCTGGCAATGGAGCAACACATTGAAAACCCGGAAGACAGTGAGTTATTCAAACAGTTCTCCGGCTTTTTCAACAATCATCATGCTTTAACTTTCTATTGTGACTATCTGCGAATTATATCCCTCGGCAATGAAAACCCGCACGAGATCGAAGCTCTTATGGATGAAGAGATCGAAACGCTAACACAGGAAAAGATGCACCCTGCACATGCCATGCAAACCATGGCTGATGGAATTCCTGCCCTGGGTATTGTTGCCGCTGTACTAGGGGTTATTAAAACGATGGGCGCCATTACAGAACCTCCCGAAGTTCTTGGTAAAATGATCGGCAGCGCTTTGGTTGGCACATTTCTGGGCGTTTGGGTTTCATATGGCTTTGCAGCACCAGCCGCCGGGGCTATGGGAGGAAAAGCAGAATCAGAAATCCTCTATTACAAATGCATGAAAGTTGCTGTTATAGCCTTCCTTAATGGAGCGGCACCTCAGGTGGCGGTGGAGTTTTCAAGAAAATTCCTTCCTCACCATGTACAGCCAAGCTTTATTGAGCTCGAAGAACATCTCAATGAATTGCCGAGCCCGACTTAAAAAGGAGCTTGTAATTGGCCAAGAAAAAAGGCGGAGATGAAGCTCAGCCGATAATAATAAAAAAAGTAATCAAGAAAGGTGGCGGTCACCATGGCGGCGCTTGGAAAGTTGCCTATGCCGATTTTGTCACTGCAATGATGGCCTTTTTCCTTCTGATGTGGCTCCTGAACGTAGCCAGCGCAGATCAGATAATGGCTGTCGCCAGTTACTTTGATCCCGCCCACCCCAAAGTTTCTTCGTCAACCAGTGGCGCTGGTGGCGTCCTGGGAGGGCTATCCATTTCATCAAAAGGCTCCATGGCCACTCAAACATCTCCCTTTGTCAGACCTGTGCCAAATTCTCAAAAATATGACGAGCAGGAAAAAAAGGAAGAAGGATCAGATGATGCCGCCGAAGACAAAGGAGAAGAAGGCTCTGGCCTGCATGGAAAAGAAAAAGAAGAACAGGAACGCTTTGAAGAAGCGGCAAAAGAAATAAGACAGGCGATTGAAGAAGTGCCTGAATTAAAACCACTGATGGCCAACCTTATGATCGATATAACTCCTGAAGGTTTGCGTATCCAGATAGTTGACCAAAAAGGCG
>CAZJRT010000097.1:0-6936 GCA_964548445.1 uncultured Pseudobdellovibrionaceae bacterium | reverse complement strand
GTTCGACTGGCATATCCGGAACCTGCTGGACGAAAGCTGAAATGTTTTCATCGGTCAGATCCTGTGCAATATCTTCAAATATTCTGACATATATATTTCCTGACATATGGAAAACATAGACTTAACATAGATATTTTGCAACTCATAAATTTACCCGAAAGCCTTATAACTCAAAGAATTTAAGCGGCTGCCTAGTAAACACGTTCCTTAAGGGGAATGACCTCAACTTCATCGGTAAGGGTCTTCATGGCTACCGGCCTGTAATTAATCCGTGTCTTGCCTGCTTCATTGACCCAGATAACCGTATGTTTGAGCCAGTTGCGATCATCACGCTGCGGATAATCCTCCCGCGAATGCGCCCCTCGCGATTCTGTACGGGAAGCCGCAGATTCAATTGTCGCTTTTGCCTGATACAGCAGATTATCCAGCTCCAGTGTTTCAACCAGATTGGTATTAAAGATCAGAGACCGGTCACTAATTCCTATATCACCTCTGGTGCCAAAGCACTGATCTATTTTAGCAATCCCTTCCGCCAAAACTTCTCCGGTACGAAAAACAGAGGCATGATCCTGCATCGCCTTTTGCATTCGTTCTCGCAGTTCGCCAGGCGATGTAGCCCCATTGGAATAGCGAATTCTGTCCAGTCGATCAATTGCCTGGCTGCCATCCATTCCAACCAGAGATTTATGAGGCGCTCCCGGTTTTACCAGCTCTGCTGTTCTCAAGGCTGCCGCCCGGCCAAAGACCACGATATCCAAAAGTGAATTGGAGCCCAGCCGGTTAGCGCCATGGACTGATACGCAAGCGGCTTCGCCAATAGCCATCAGTCCCGGTACAACCCGATCATTATCAAACTTTGCAGGATTAAGCACTTCACCATGGTAATTGGTAGGAATTCCTCCCATATTGTAGTGAACTGTCGGAACTACCGGTATCGGCTCTTTGGTTACGTCTACACCTGCAAAAATTTGGGATGTCTCGGCAACACCAGGCAGACGCTGATGAATGACCTCAGGCGCAAGATCTTCAAGATGCAGAAGAACATGATCTTTATGCAGACCGATGCCCCTGCCCTCGCGTATCTCGATCATAATTGAACGCGAAACCACGTCACGACTGGCAAGATCTTTGGCTGACGGCGCATAACGCTCCATGAAACGTTCACCGCTTGAATTGGTGAGATAACCGCCTTCACCTCTCGCCCCTTCGGTAATAAGGCAGCCCGCAGGATAAATCCCCGTAGGGTGAAACTGCACAAACTCCATGTCCTGTAAAGGAATTCCCGCCCTCAAGGCCATAGCATTGCCATCACCTGTAGTCGTGTGGGCGCTGGTAGCTGATGCGTAAACTCTTCCATACCCGCCGGTAGCAAGTACGGTCATATGCGAACGGAAACGGTGGATAGTGCCGTCTTCCAGACAAAGCGCCATAATGCCCACGCAAGCGCCTTCTTCGTTCAGAGTCAGGTCGAGAGCGAAATACTCGATAAAGAACTCGGCTTTTCGTTTTAAAGCCTGCTGATAAAGCGTATGCAAAATCGCATGTCCCGTACGATCAGCGGCAGCACAGGTTCTCTGCGCTGTACCTTCGCCATATCTTGTCGTCATACCGCCGAAGGGACGCTGATATATTTTTCCGTCTTCAGTACGGCTGAAAGGAACACCGTAATGTTCCAGCTCCACGACCGCGGGAATTGCCTCGCGGCACATATATTCGATTGCGTCCTGATCTCCCAGCCAGTCTGAGCCCTTGACGGTATCATACATATGATAGCGCCAGTCATCCTCGCCCATATTCCCGAGAGCAGCTGAAATACCGCCTTGCGCCGCCACAGTATGAGAACGCGTGGGGAAAATTTTGGTCACGCAGGCAGTCCGAAGGCCTTTTTCAGCCATGCCCAGTGTCGCCCGCAAGCCAGCTCCACCACCGCCAACAACAACCACATCATAATAATGATCAATAATTTCGTAAGCCTCAGCCATCACTACCCCGCGAACGCTATACTAAGCACGCAGTAGATACTCACAACCGCTGCGGCAAAAAAGAACAGATACATACCAACAAGCTTCATAAGCTTGAACCATTCGAGATGAATGTAATCCTCAACGATTTCCCGGCCTCCCAGAAGGGCATGCCAGTAAACAGAAATAATAAGCAGGATCATGCAGATGGTATTAACCGGGTGAGCCAGAAGTTCAGTGAACTCGGCATGACTCGCGTCCCTGCTCTGGGCAACAAACCATATAAACCATACAGCAAGCGGCAAATTGGCAATCGCAGTAACTCTCAGGATTATCCATCTCCCCAAGGCCGACCTCGAACTTCCCAGACCGCGAGCCATAGCCATGCGTGTCTTGAAACCGTCATTTTCCCATTTGTGTGTCATAAAGCGCCTACCCAAAGAATATACAGAGCCATGTTCCAACCGTGAGGAATACTGAAAAAGCGATCACCGCGAAACCGGCAGCGAATGCCTGCTTTAGCTCAAGCAGCAATCCCGCATCCCAGAACAGGTGACGAATTCCATTTGCCAGATGGTAATAGAAGCAAAAACTCCAGCCCATCAGCATGAAGATACCAAGAGGATTATGGTTAAACCACATAAACAAATTATATGCTTCTTCCCCGATAGCGGCAGCAACCAGCCACCACATAAAGTACAAAACCCCTATGGCCAGAGCCACGCCGGTCAGCCTGTGCATGATTGACATCCATGATGTCATAGGGCTGTTAAAAAACACCTGAAGGAACGGCGATAGCGGGCGACTGTGGGAACGGCCTTTTGCAGACATACCAAGACTTTCTGATATTTCCAGTTACAACGAGACCATAATAAGTTCGTGTAACAGAAAAGCAAAGCCTTCAGTTATCAGACAGAGGGCCCCTGATCATTTGCATGATGTGGAGAACTCCAGTTCTGCGCCACCACCTTGACTACCGGGCTGCCCTGAAGGTCACGGGTAATAACAAAATCACGCTCGCCACTTTGCGTTTTGAGACCAGTAATCTTTATTCCATCAAGCATCTCAGGAATTTCTCTGGCCGCGACCGTTAATTTATCATCATTTTCCAGTGTCAGCCCAAGAGCAGACTGAACAAGCATAAATGCCGCTCCTGCCGCCCAGGCTTGGGGTGCACAAGCCGCATGATATTTTTCCGGCGGCTCACCTTCAACTGCTGCAGCTCCCGAAAATAGCTCATCAAGACGCCCCTCTGTGAACCAGGCAGCCTCACAAATTGCCTTCATAATGCTGGCGGCTTCATCATAATAACCATAGCGAGCCATCCCTGCTGCGCAAACTGCAGTATCATGCGGCCAAACCGATCCATTGTGATACGACTGATAACCAAACCCGGCGACTTCCTGACCATCGGCCATAGTACGAATGCCATGGCCCGAAAACATGTCAGGACCAGTAAGATGTTCAACAATTTTACCAGCCTTTTCCTCCGGCACTATGCCCGAAAACAATAAGTGCCCGAGATCCGAAGCTTTGACCCTGCATGGCCGGTTATCACCATCGAGTGCCATTGCATAAGTTTCCTGATCAGGCATCCAAAAAACCTGTTCAAACCTTTGCTGTAACTCTTTGGCTTGTTTGCGGCACTCTTCAGAACCGTCCAGACCAAGAGCTTCTTTAACTTTCGCCGCGGCATTAAGCGCATCGTAGGCATAGCCCTGCAGACTGGCAGGAGCAACGGGATCTTTCGGCATTAATTTAATGCGAAAAACCTGACGGGCTTTTTCAAATCTATGCTCCTGAGACAGCTTACCCCATTCATCTTCTCCGGCAACGCCTAGCCTTGTAAAATGATGCGGCCTGATTTTTTGACCCTGGAAACCATGGGTTTCAACCAGTTTTTGGTTGAGTGCACCCAGAACCGAGTCAAAGTCTCCAGATATATCAAAATCATCAGGAAGATCACGATCACCCCAATCATTATCAAGATGCACGACAGAGCCATCTGAATCCTTCCAGAACTGGGTCAGAAGCCCTCCTTCACTGTCATATTTGTAATTTACAAAGCCGGTTCTGGCGATATTGTCCTGCATCCATCCCAGCGACTTTTCGATGTTGGGATAAATAGACTCGATAAAATCTTTATCGCCGGTACGTTCGAGATAAGCTCCTGCAAGCATAACAAACAACAGCGTAGTATCAGCGCCGCCATAATATTTACGGAAAGGCTTTTCGCCGGTCATACTCATTTCATCCCGGCGCATTTCATGAATAATCTTGCCCGGCTCGGCGGAAGTCGTCCGGTCCGTAAAATCAGCTTGATTACCTGCAAGGAAACCAAGAACACCCTTGGCTATAGCCGGATTCAATGTCAAAGCTTCCATTGCCGTGATGATGCCATCACGACCGAACTGTGTAGCGTACCAAGGGATTCCGGCTGCCGGATAATAACCAAGGCTGGTTTCCATCATCAGCATATCGAGATCATTACGGGACGTCTTGAGCCACTCGTTCAAAGTATCATTATCAGCCTCAATCCGTGCGCCTTCATTTCTGATTTTGCTGGTCCATTCAATTACGCGCTTACGTTCTTCTTCGAATGATTTTGCCGATGGCAAATCAAGTTCATGTTCACCATCGCCGTAACGGAAATAAATGGTTTGCTCTCCGCCCGGTGGGACCGCCATAAAAAACTTTGCTGTAATAGCACCGTCACCATTCATTTCCGGCCCCAGATCTGGAACCAGAGAAAACGCGAACACTGCCTTGCGGAAACGGTTATCAAGACCCGCATACTCAATTACAGTCTGTTGCCTGCTGGTTTTTGTATCAGCTATGTGCCCATGAGATTTTCGCTTATCCCCTCTCATTTCGAAGATAGATGCGAAATCACTGGAATAAGTAACCTTTACAGGCAATGAGACAGGATCAATTCCTTCATTCCTGAACTTTAGTTCCTCAAAGACCTTGCGATCGCTGACAAGAACCGAGCGAGTAGCTTCTACCTTATCGCCGAAACCATGTCTTGTTGTAAGAAGAGTACCATCTCCGGACACTTCGGCTTGTAACAGGGTACCTTCATGCTCATCCACATTGACCGTGAATGAACTTACAAATCGGGTGTCATCAACCACAAGACCATTATCCGGGTACTCCCGGGCATCAATCCCACTGGGGCCGAATATCAAAACCGTATTATTGTATTTCCCTGCCAGCGAAGCAGACGTACCTGTGTGCTCACAGTCGTCGTGGCGTTCCGTGTTTCCCACTGGTCACTCCTTCTATAACCCTAAACCTGATTTAAGGAGTAGACTATTAACAGAATATGGGAAACAAAATCAAGCCTTAGTGGGAACTTAGCTCTTACCAAAAAGAACTATATTATTATCAGTGTTATCTTCCTTACTTACCTCCACCCGGTTACGACCTTTTTGCTTGGCCTTGTATAAAGCCTTGTCTGCAGAATTGAGCACATTGTCCAATGTCATTACTTTTGGATTGGCTTCCGCGACACCGATACTAACGGTTATATAATGCTCTTTGCCTTCAAAAGTAATGGGGGTGATTTCAACGGTCTTTCTGATCCTTTCAGCTACAGTCTTGGCATCGGAAAGTTTTGTATGAGGCAATAAAAGCCCGAATTCCTCGCCGCCTATCCTGCCAATATCATCTTCCAGGCGCAGGCATTTCTGGACTATTGCAGCAAATTCCTTGAGGACCGCATCGCCAGCATTATGACCGTTTTGATCGTTTATGGCCTTAAAATGATCCAGATCCATAACGCATACACAAAGTGGCTTGATAAGACGAACGCTGCGTTTAATCTCCTTGAGGCCTTTTTGCATGAAATTACGGTAATTATCGATCCCTGTCAGCGGATCAGTCAAAGCCAGCATCTCCAGATTTCCAGCATACTCTTTCACGCGCCGGACCAGAAGCATAAATATGAACAGAGCTTCGGCAAGAAGTGTGGCAAAAATTACAAACAGCGCCATTCTCTGGAAGGACTGCAGCCTTGATATTCTACCAAAACTGTCTGCCTCATAAGCTATAACAGCAGCGTCCAGCGCATTAATAAGCGGCCCCGAAGCAGCCGCTACAATATATTTAAAATGTGGATTTTCTGCGCTTGGTCTGGATTTGGCAGTCTCCAGGAAAGCGTTTGCCTCTTTAATAAACCCCTGAACTTTTTCATCAAGCTTGTAAGGAAGTCCGAAAAATACACGGTGAACTTCTTCTGGCATCGGCTCTGAAATATTCATCTTGCCGTTCGCCTTAACCAGAGCTTCATGGGACTCTGTAAATAATTCCAGAGTATCTTCAAGCTGCTGCCGGTTTAAGGTATTGCGTTCCCCGATATATTGGCCTGCATGCAAAGCTATACGCTGCGAAAGTTTTGCCTGTCTTGCACTAAGGATAAGAGCGCTGCTGTTTTGTTCAACTATTACCTGATTTAGAAACAGGTAAATACAAAATGACATGGCCGCTAATATTGAAAGAGCTATTATATAGCCCAGAGAAAGTGACTTTATCGGGTTGCTGTTCGGGGGCGTAAAATCAACCATGGCACATTTCGTGAAACATCAATCAAAGACCATCACTATAAAGTAAAAAAAAAGTTCTAAAAGAGGTTTTTTACTTATCTTTTATTAGCAATTCCGCTATCTGCACAGCATTAAGAGCAGCTCCTTTGCGAAGATTATCCGCCACACACCAGAAATTCAGTCCATAATCTACTGTGGAATCTTCGCGCACCCGCGAGATAAACACTTCATCTTCTCCGGCTATTTCCGCAGGTGTTACGTAAGAAAGATCGCTTTCAAGATCTATCACCGTTACACCCTTGAAATCACGCCACGCTCTGTAAGCCTGACCAGCTGAAATCTCGCTTTCGAACTCAACATTCACCATTTCCGCATGACCGATGAAGACCGGAACCCGAACACCGTTGGCAAAAACCCTGATCTTTTTGGCG
>CAZJRT010000096.1:0-6966 GCA_964548445.1 uncultured Pseudobdellovibrionaceae bacterium | reverse complement strand
CATTACGCTGGACAAGACTGTCTAGGCTCCGAGCCGGGCGATTATCTTTATCGCCATATCTCGAAATATTTTGGCATATTCGCTTTCCGGATCCTGCACTGTCACAGGAGTTCCAAGGTCTGACGTTTCCCGGATTTCCCGGTGGAGCGGGATTGCTCCCAGAAATTCGCAATCAATATTCTCGGCTTCTTTCTTTGCTCCGTCATGGCCGAATATATGGGATTCATGACCACATTCCGGGCAGATGAAATAGCTCATGTTTTCGACCATCCCCAGCACTGGCACGCCTACCTTGCGGAACATCTCAAGTCCTTTGCGGGCATCTACTAGAGCAATATCCTGCGGGGTAGATACTATCACTGCGCCTGACAGTGGAACTTTCTGTGCAAGGGTAAGTTGTGCATCGCCGGTGCCCGGAGGCATATCAACTACCAGCACATCGAGTTCACTCCAGTCAACGTCATATAAAAATTGCCTGACTGCTTTGGCCACCATCGGACCGCGCCAGATCATCGGAGTTTCCTCATTTATAAGAAATCCCATAGACATTACCTTGATACCGTATACTTCCAGCGGTTTGATTTTGCCGTTATCTCCGCTTTCAAGCCGATTGCCGGTGATGCCCATTAGTCTTGGCACTGAAGGTCCATAGACATCAGCGTCCATCAGTCCGACTTTCAGACCTTCAGTCTCAAGGGCCAGAGCAAGATTTGCGGCAACTGTTGATTTGCCTACGCCGCCCTTTCCTGAGGCAACAGCAATAACGTGTTTAACTTCTCCGGAAATTTTGACCTTGCCACGGGTTTCCTTTACATTTTTGGGATCAGTGTTCATGAGCGATGAATGTTGCCTTCCTGTCAAAAGAAAGTATCTTAAGGGCAGGACCTTAAAAACTCCAAATAATTGATGGGATTATAATCTATGCCTTGGCAGAATAATCAAGACGGAAACGGAAAGAACCCCTGGGGTCGTGAAGGCGACCCTAACAAGCCTCACAGCCCTAATCCATGGGGCGGCGGCGGTTATGGCGGCGGGCCTCCCGGCGGGCCTGACCTTGATAATATGTTCAGGCGTGCACAGGATAACTTCAAGGATATTATGCCCGGTGGCATGGGCGGATTGAAGTTTATAGCTTTGATTGTTTTGGCGATAGCTGCCATCTGGTTAGCCAGTGGCTTTTATATCGTTGAGCCTGGCGAACAAGTGGTTGTCCAGCGTTTTGGTGAATTAAACCGTACCAAGGAGGAGGAGGGCCTGGGATATCATTTGCCCGCGCCGATTGAGAGTGTCCAGAAGGTCAATGTTTCCGAATTGCGCCGGATGGAGATTGGTTTTGTAGATATTGCCGGAGGACGAGGTACAGGTGGCAAGAGAGATCTTCCTGAAGAAAGTCTGATGCTTACTTCGGACGCCAATATTGTCAATCTTGATCTGGTCGTGCTCTGGAATATTTCCTCGGCCCCTGATTTCCTTTTTAATATTGATGATCCGCAAAACACCATTAAGAAGGTTGCCGAGAGCGCGATTCGAGAAGTGGTTGGGCAAACGCCAATGTTTCCGATTATCACACAGGCTCGTACACAAGTAGCGCAAAGAGCCAGAGAGATCATGATTGAAAATCTGGAGCAGTATAAATCGGGCGTTAATATTAGCCAGGTTTTGATTCAGGAAGCTGAAGTGCATCCGGATGTTCAGGACGCTTTTCAGGATGTGCAATCGGCCAAGCAGGATGCAATCGATGTCCAAAACCGTGCGCAGGCTTACCGGGAGGATATTATTCCAAAAGCTCGCGGTATGGCCATCCAGTTGGTCAGGGAAGCTGAAGCTTACAAGCAGTCCAATGTGGCAAAGTCTACTGGTGATGCCGAGCGCTTTAATTCGATCTATCAGTCATACCTGACCGGGAAAGATGTAACTCGTGAACGGCTTTACATCGAGATGATGGAAGAAGTTCTGCGCAATGCACAAAAGATTATCATGAATAATGACGCTGGTTCGCAGGTGGTTCCCTATTTGCCGCTAAGTGAGATGAAGCGTGGCGGCGGAGCGGCCCAGAGCCAAAACGGCAACCTGCAATAGTTTCCAGAGAAGAGAACAGACAAATGAATAACAAGTTAGCAATAGTAATTCTTATCCTGATTTTAGTTCTCACCGGTGGACTGATGTCGGTGTTTACAGTTGATGAGCGAGAGCAGGCAATTGTTCTGCAGCTGGGGCAGCCGATGGGAGAAATAAGACCGCCTGGTCTGCATTTCAAGATCCCCCTGATTCAGGAAGTGCGGAGATTCGATGCCCGTATTCTTTCTGTCGATCCTCAGCCTGAGCAGGTAGTTATTTCCAGCAGCCGTGACAATCCTTTGGTTACCGGGCCCACGCAGAACGACAAGGCTGCAGCAGAAGCGGTTCAGTCGGCCAACGAGGTCGTAAGCGGTGAGCCGATCATTGTCGACACTTTTGCTCGTTACCAAATAGTCAGCCCACTTCAATTCATGAAGACCTTGCGGACTGTACGTGAAGCCAATGGGCGTCTCGAGAATATTCTGAATGAAGCTATGAGGAGTGTTCTCGGTAAGACTGCCTTGCGCGAGCTGCTTTCGGAAGAAAGAGTGCTGGTTATGCGGGATATACTGGACCGGGTTAATTCCAAGGTTGAAGCTGATAATCTCGGTATAAAAATAGTAGATGTCAGGATTGTCAGGGCTGACCTCACGCCTGAACTGCGTCAATCAACTGTACGGAGAATGATATCGGAGCTTAAAGAGCGAGCCACAGAAACTCGAGCTAAAGGTGAAGAGCGAGCACTGGAAATCCGTTCCACAGCGGAAAAAGAGCGGACAGTCATTCTTGCGAATGCCAGGCGGGATTCACAAGTGATCCGCGGTGAGGGAGACCGTGAAGCAATCAAAATTTATACAGAGGCCTTCAACAAAGATCCGGAGTTTTATGCTTTTCTCAGGTCTCTTGAGGCTTATAAGGCATCACTGGCAGATTCTGAAACCAGGTTGATCTTGTCTCCTGAAAGTGAGTTTTTTCGTTTTTTTAAAGAAAAAAGGAAATGAGCCGTAAATAATGGAATTTACCGGATATATCCTAACAGTTACCGCTCTTATCCTGGTTATTGAAGGCTTGGTATATGCAATCTTTCCTGATTTTGTCAGGAAAATGATGGCAATCGCTTTGACTATACCAGTCTCAAGGCTGAGGTTTTTTGGCTTTTCAATGGCTTTACTTGGCTGTGCTGCCTTGTGGGTACTGAAGCAACTGGCTCTTTTATGATTATTGACCAGTGGAAGCAATGGGCCTAGTTTAAATAAGCACTTGAGTTTTTTGACCATAAATCCCAACAGAATCTAGCAGGAAAAAACATGCGCAGAGTTGTTCATATTTCATTTTTGGCTTTGACTATTTTATGCCTTCCGGCTGCTAATAGCCTTGCTTCGCCTCAGCCCGTTCAAAAGCAGGCTGTTCCTCAAAATCATGCGCCGGAGAGTTTTGCAGATCTGATCGAGGAATTACTGCCGTCGGTTGTTAATATCTCTTCTACCCAGAAATATGAAGAGTCACAGGACTATCCTGAGCTTCCACAGTTTCCTCCAGGATCTCCTTTTGAGGACTTCTTCGAAGAATTCATGGATCGGCGTGGTCAGGGAATGCCTGCAATTCCGCCAGCTTCCCTTGGTTCTGGTTTTGTGGTCGATGCCGAAAGAGGTTATATCGTCACAAATAGCCATGTAGTAAAAGATGCTGACGAGGTGCGCGTTACATTTCATGATGATGAAACTATTGAAGCTGAAGTAATCGGCCGCGATGAAAAGACCGATCTTGCTCTGCTCAAAATCGAAACGGATAAAAAGCTGAAAGCTGTCCGTTTTGGAGACAGCGATAAACTTCGTGTTGGAGACTGGGTAGTTGCAATTGGGAATCCATTCGGGCTGGGCGGTACGGTTACTGCAGGAATAATTTCTGCTCGTCAGCGTGATATCAATGCTGGTCCATATGATGATTTCCTTCAGACCGACGCATCGATTAACCGAGGTAATTCAGGTGGGCCGATGTTTAATCTTGAAGGTAAAGTGATCGGCATTAATACCGCTATCTTCTCACCTTCCGGAGGATCGGTTGGTATTGGTTTTGCCATTCCTTCTGATCTTGCCAAGCCGGTTATCCAGCAACTTATAGACTATGGCCGCACGCGCCGTGGCTGGCTGGGCGTACGAATTCAGAGTGTTACCGAAGAGATCGCCGATTCTCTGGGATTGGAGAAAGAGCGAGGAGCTCTGGTGGCCAGTGTAACTCCTGGCGGCCCCGCTGAAGACGCAGGTATCCAGGCGGGAGATATCATTCTTGAATTTGCCGGTAAGGATGTCGAAGAAATGAGGGAGCTTCCCAGAATAGTTGCCGAAACTCCTATCAACGGAAGTGTTGAGGTTACTCTTTGGCGTGGTGGAGAGCAGGTAAAAGTAAGTGTTACTGTCGGCGAACTGGAAAAGGCTGAAGAAGAGGGATTGCTTGCTTCCGGAAGTCTTGAAGAAAAAGCACCGGCTGAAGTAACTATGGGATCGGTTGGTCTGTCAGTTGTGCCCTTGAATGAAGAAAAACGCGGGGAGTATCACATACCAGCCGATGTTGAAGGCGTCATGGTAAGTAATGTAGAAAACATGTCTGAAGCGGCTAAAAAAGGTTTGCTGCCCGGTGATGTTATTGTCGAGGTTAATCAACAACAAGTGAATACTCCTGAAGAAGTTAAGGACTTCATACGGAAAGCTGAAGAGGCTGGACGTACTTCTGTGCTGTTGCTGGTCAATCGTGAAGGAGATGTTCGCTTTGTGGCCTTGCGCCTGAATGAGCAACAATAGTAACAGGCAAACTGTAATTATAATCGCCGGCCCCACTGCCAGCGGCAAGTCCGGAAGGGCGCTGCAGTTGGCTCATGAGGTCGGCGGTATTATTATTAATGCCGATTCCATGCAGGTATATGATGCTATTCCGACGCTTACGGCTTGTCCGGAGGAAGATAATCTGAAAGCGGCTCCGCATCGCCTGTATAATTTTTTACACCCATCAGAAAACTGTACGGCTGCTCTCTGGCGTGAAAAAGCGCTGGTAGAAATAGAAACCGCCCAAAAGCAAGGAAGAACACCAATTATAGTTGGAGGCACAGGTCTTTATTTAAAGACTCTGGTTGAGGGAATTTCTCCTGTGCCGCAGGTTCCAGAAACGGTGCGAGCACATACTATAGAGTTGCAGAAGGAGCTCGGTAATCCGGCTTTTCATGAAGCTCTGAGCAAACGTGACCCTATCATGGCGGAGCGGCTGCACCCTAATGACACCCAGAGACTGACGCGGGCGTGGGAAACTCTGGAAGCCACTGGCAAAAGCCTGGCCTACTGGCAGGCTCAACCTAAAGAGGCACCTCCAGTACATTTGTATTTTAAAATAGAAAAGCTGATCCCTGAACGCGCAAAGCTATACAAGAATATAGAACGCAGGTTTGATCAGATGCTCGAAGAATGTGCTCTGGATGAAGTTCGTGACCTGATGCAATTGATCGAGCGAGGAGAGGTACCGGGAGATGCGCCTATAACCGGGGCGCTGGGCTATAAACAGCTGGCTTCATACATTCGTGATGTGTTGCCTTTAGATGAAGCTATCAAGCTGGCCAAGACTGAGACCCGGCAATATGCCAAACGTCAGATTACATGGTTCAGAAATCAGATTTGACCCATTTTTCTTTCCATGCCTGAAAACAAAGAACTGTCCAAAGCTTCGTTGCGTGATTGCCTTTGCCTTCGAGATGTTCCTGCCAAAGCTGCCTTACTGGCTCGGGCCTGATATAGCTATTATCCAGCTGGTCGACGGATAACAGATTTTCGGCCCAGTCTCTTAATCCATCCCGCAGCCATTCGCCAACAGGCATAGCGAATCCCTGCTTGGGGCGTTCGAATAACTCTTCGGAAACATGACGGTTCAATACTTTTCTTAAAAGCCATTTACCCTTGCCGTCCCGAACTTTCATGTTTTCAGGCAATGTCCAGACATATTCATAGATTCGCTTGTCGAGAAGAGGTGCGCGTGCCTCAAGTGACACGGCCATGCTGGCGCGATCCACTTTAACCAAAATGTCATTGGGCAGGTATGACAGAGCATCTCCCAGCATCATTCTTTCTGCGAAAGTAAGTTCTGCCTGCGGCTGCCGGTCAGTTTCAAAAAGTGGTATTTGCGGTTCTTCGCCGTCTATTACTATTTCACCAGGTTTGTCACAATGACTAAGTAGGCGGCGGTAAATAGCCTCCGGCGTTTCCAGTGGCAGGATTTCAGCTGCTTTATATAAACGCTCTCCCAGTTGGGGATATCCTTTGGCCAGAGCGTTCCATTTTGCTATTGGCCTGGATTTGATTTGCCCGGCCAGCCAGTGTCGCAGGGGCAAGGGTAAGAGCTTCATACGGGCCCATAAAGCAGGGCCGGTAAAATGGCGGTTATAGCCGCCAAACATTTCATCTCCACCGTCTCCCGAAAGGGCGACCGTCACATCCTTGCGGGCAAATTTGGAAACGAGGTATGTGGGAATCGCAGAAATATCGGCAAAAGGCTCATCGTAAATATCGGGCAGCTTCGGGACAACCTGCATTGCGTCTTCTGAGCCAAGGTAAAGTTCATGGTGGTCCGTACCCAGATGCGCAGCGATTTTGCGGGCATATACTGCCTCGTCAAAGCCAGCTTCTTTAAAGCCGATAGTATAAGTTTTGACAGGCTGTGAGGCTTCGCGCTGCATCATAGCAACAATAAGACTGCGATCGATGCCTCCTGATAGGAAAGCTCCCAGGGGTACGTCAGATAGCATTCTTTCGCGTACGCAGGAGGATAGCAGTTCTTCGGTTTCCTCGATGATTTCTGTTTCATTTTTCGAGTTTGCCTTGACCCCGGCTGCTACCAGTACTCTTGTATGGTGCCAGTAAGGCTGCATAG
>CAZJRT010000095.1:0-6969 GCA_964548445.1 uncultured Pseudobdellovibrionaceae bacterium | reverse complement strand
AAATGATGCGTCTTCTCGAATGGATGGCTGAGCCAAAATCGGAAATCTACGTAGTAGTCCAGTTCTATTGCTACTTTTGCATTGTTCCCAAAGTAAGGAACGTTATTCGTCTTAGCCGTACAATGAGCTGCATGGTAAATAGCGATCACGGTAAGCCCGCCGCTTCTCCGGTGCGCAAGCTTATGGAGACAGTCGGTCTTGCGAAAGCATCCCATAATGAGGGGCGTCATCCAGTAGCTCAGGCATTGGTCGATGAACTTGATATCGAATTCGGTCAGACTACTGCTGACGGGTTGTTCACTCTGGAATATACCAATTGTATCGGTATGTGCGATCAAGGCCCGGCCATGATGGTTAATGATAACGTACATGTTAATCTTACGCCTGAAAAAATCAGTGAAATTATCAGTGGTTATAAAACCTCGAGCGTTGGAAATACTGACATCCATACAGTGAAGGGACGTGTCGCCAGCCGATTGTCTTTTGCTGAAGCGGCAACAGATGAAGGTCTTGCTGCAGCGGTTAAGTTTGGTCCTGATAAAGTAATAGAAATTCTTGAGAATTCCGGTTTGCGTGGTCGCGGTGGTGCAGGTTTCCCTACAGGTACCAAATGGAAGTTCTGCCGGGCAGAAAAAGACCAGGAAAAATACGTGGTTTGTAATGTCGATGAGGGCGAGCCAGGTACTTTTAAGGATCGCCTGATTTTAACCAACTTCCCGGATCTGATGGTCGAAGGAATGGTTATAGGCGGTCTGGCGATTGGTGCCAAAGCAGGTATCATTTATTTACGCGGAGAATATTCTTATCTTAAGAAGCACGTCGAACAGACGATTGAGCGTTGCCGTGCCCGTGGAATTCTGGGTGATGATGTTAAAGGAACCGGTCAATCGTTCGACATTCATATCCATATGGGTATGGGCGCGTATATTTGTGGTGAAGAAACGGCGCTTCTGGAATCTCTGGAAGGTCGCCGGGGCGAGCCTCGTAACCGTTTTCCTTTCCCTGTTCAGCAAGGCTATATGGGCAAGCCAACAATCATCAATAATGTTGAGACTTTCGCCTGGGTGCCTTGCATTTTATCCAGGGGCGCTGAGTGGTTTTCTGCAATGGGAACCGAAAGCTCGAAAGGCGCAAGGCTTTTCAGTATTTCCGGAGATTGTGAAGAACCGGGGATTTATGAATATCCTTTCGGCACCAGGCTTTCAACTGTTCTGAAAGATGCCGGAGCAACCAATGCCAAAGCTGCGCTGATAGGCGGGGCAAGTGGGGTTTGTGTCCCTGCTTCCCAGTTTGACCGGGTGCTGGCGTTTGAAGATTTGACAACTGGCGGCTCAATTATTGTTTTTGGTCAGGACCGGGACATGTTTGAAATTGCCGAAAATATTGAAGAATTTTTTGCTGAGGAATCATGCGGGCAATGCACGCCGTGTCGGCTTGGTAATTCACGTTTGCTGGAGATGGTTTCCATGGCAAGAGTGGTAGGCCTGACTCAGGAAGAAATCGGAAAAATGAAAGAGCTCGCGTCGACAATGCGGATGTCCTCCAAATGCGGACTTGGACAAACGGCGACATGTGCCCTGCTCTCTACTATTGAACATTTCAGCGACGAGCTTCCAAAAGCCGAACGCCAATAGAACAATCACGATTTAACCAAAAGAGTGTCCCCATGACGGAAAAGAAAGAAACAAAAGCAAAAAAAGTAGCGATAGTAATCGATGGAAAGGAAGTAAAGGTTCCCGAGGGAATTACAGTTCTTGAAGCTGCCCGCATGAATGGAACCAGCATACCGACATTATGCCATCATGACGCTTTCTGTCCTTCAGCGATTGAGAAAAAAGCCAGGGAATCAACAAATGGTTCGGCCAGAGGTTCGGGCCACTGCCGGATGTGTCTGGTTGAGGTCGAAGGTCAAAGGACCCTTCAGACATCTTGTGTCCTACCGGTTAACAGCGGGATGAACATTAAAACTTCTTCATCGGCAATTCGTCACGCCCGTCGTAACATACTCGAGCTGATGATGTCGGAGCATTACGGTGATTGTACTTCGTGTGCACGCAACGGTAACTGCGAACTGCAAACTTTATGCGCCGAGTACGGTGTGCGCGAAGACTGGTTTGGCCGCCCGGTTGAACCGGTATTTGAAATGCCGGATGAAAACAATATCATTCAGCGTGATATGAACAAATGTATCCAGTGTCGTCGCTGTATTAAAACATGTGCTCTTTATCAGGGCGTTTGTGCTCTTACCCCGGCAGTAAGAGGTGAGGAAAGTACAATCTCCACCTTTATGGATCGGGAAATGATGGAATCATGGTGCATTAATTGCGGCCAGTGTATCAACCGTTGTCCGACTGGTGCGCTGACCGAGCGTGACGACACCGGCAAAGTCTGGGAAGCAATTGAAGATCCTGAAAAGATCGTTGTTATCCAGACGGCTCCTGCTCCAAGAGCGGCTATCGGCGAATGCTTTGATTGCGAGCCCGGAACGGCTTTGACCTTCCAGCTTAATACAGCTCTGAAACGTTGTGGTTTTGACAAGGTCTTTGACACTAACTTCTCGGCTGACCTTACCATTATGGAGGAAGGCACCGAATTGTTGCTAAGGCTGTACAAGAACCTGGTGCAAAAAGACACATCGATGGCTTTGCCGCAGTTCACAAGCTGCTCACCGGGCTGGATTAAATTCATTGAACATTTCTATCCGGAATATCTGCCCAATGTATCTTCGGCAAAAAGCCCGCAGCAGATGATGGGCGCACTTGTTAAGACATATCTGGCTGAAAGGAATGGCTGGGATCCTGCAAATATTGTCAGTGTTTCCCTGATGCCATGTACAGCCAAGAAGTTCGAAGCAGATCGGCCGGAGATGGATTCCAGTGGTTACCGCGATATTGATTATGCTCTGACAACTCGTGAAGTTGCCAAGATGATCAAGCAGGCTGGTATCGATCTGCCGAAAGTGGAAAAATCGGACTTCGATAATCCGTTCGGTACGCCGAGTGGCTCCGGTATCATTTTTGCCGCAACCGGCGGGGTGATGGAAGCAGCTCTTCGTACGGTTATCGAGATTGTCACCGGTAAGGAAGTTGAAGGGCTGTTTGAAAATGCCAACATCATTCCTGTACGCGGATTTGAAGGCGCACGTATTGTCGAGCTGAAAATCGATGAAGTCGGCCCTGTTCCGGAAATTCTGTCACATCTTGTCGAGGATTTCGAGTGGCTCAAAGGCGCAACTTTGAAAGTTGGTGTTGCTCACGGTACGGCCAACGCTACGGCTGTTATGGAAGACATCAAGGCTGGCGGCCCGTTCAGCGAATGCCACTTCATTGAATACATGGCTTGTCCGGGGGGATGCCTTGGCGGCGGTGGTCAGCCGATCCCGACTTCGGAGGCAATCCGCGAAGCAAGAGCGAAGGCTGTCTATGCCGAAGACATGGCGTACGAGCTGCGTAAATCTCACGAAAATGAAGATGTATTGCGCGTGTACAAGGAATTCCTGAGCGATGGTCCTTGCGGGCATCGTAGTCATGAATTGCTGCATACGCATTACACCCCGAGAAAGTAGCACAAGGCGTCATCCCGTTGGCACCTGACCACTTGTAAGAGGGGTCAGATTTGCACAAACGGGATCCATAATGTGAACCGCATCGCGGCTCGCTTTTCTGGATTCCGGATGTATTAGCAAGCCTTCGGCTTGCCTCCGGAATGACGGATGTTTTTTATATGGACCAACTGAAAAGCCTTATTAAAAAAACCAGTTTTTCCCGCCAGGATTTAGCCGCCCTTCTTGCAACTGCCGACCTGCAGGAAATCGAAACAATCCGGCAGGCAGCCGAAACCGTTTTGCTCGAGCATTGCGGTAATGCAGTACATTTGCGCGGTCTGATAGAGGCGTCCAACGCATGCAGTTGCGATTGCCATTACTGTGGCATTCGCAAATCCAATCGGGAGGTGGGCAGGTACACTCTTGCGCAGGAAGAAATTCTTGATTGTGCAAGATTATGCGCTGAGCTTGGATATGGATCGATGGTGATCCAGTCAGGCGAGCGTAGTGACAAGAAATTCATTGATTTGATAGCCCGGACAGTCGAGCAAATCAAATGCGAAACGCGATCAGATAAATTACCCGAAGGGCTTGGAATTACATTATGCATTGGCCAGCAAACGCGCGAAACGTACAGGCGTTTGTTTGATGCAGGAGCACACCGATACTTGCTTAGAATTGAGACTACAAATCCTGAGCTTTTTTCAAAAATTCATCCACCGAAGCAAAGTCTCGAAGCACGCATAGAATGTCTGCATCTATTGCGCGATGTGGGTTATCAGGTTGGCACAGGCGTGATGATTGGTCTTCCCGGTCAGACGCTGGAAGACCTTGCAGATGATCTTCTGTTCTTTAAAGAGCTGGATGCCGACATGTTCGGTATGGGGCCATATATTCCGCATCCGGGTACGCCTCTGGCGAGTGAGGCTTGCCCACCGGTCGAGGAGCGTATGCGTCTTGGGCTGTTGAGGATTGCGGCGCTTCGCCTGCTCATGAAGGACGTGAATATTGCATCGACTACTGCCCTGCAAACCCTTGATCCGTTTGGCAGAGAAAAGGGGCTGGCCTTTGGCGCTAATGTATTGATGCCCCAAACGACACCGTCGGCAAGAAGGGCTGACTACTTGCTTTATCCGGGCAAATCCAACATAGATGAAAATGCTCTGACCTTTCGCAAGGAACTGGAAGAGCGGGTTGTTAAAGTCGGGCGTACGCTGGTCATGAATAACTGGGGAGACGCGCCGCACGCAAAAAAACGCGGGGCGGGAAGGCACAGAATATGAGTAAGACAAGAACGGAAAAAGATACTATCGGCAAGCTGGAAATGGATGCGAATTGTCTATGGGGCATTAATACACAGCGGGAACTGTATAATTTTAAGGCCTCAAGCAGGACTGTACCTGCTGCGCTGATTAGGGCGGTTGCTACCGTGAAACGCGCTGCTGCAATGACAAATATCGAGCTGGGTTATCTGGATCAGGAAACCGGAAACGCAATTCTAAAAGCCTGCGATAAAGTCATAGAATTTGGCGAAGAGGAATTAGAAAAGCACTTCCCGCTTGATGCATTGCAAGGCGGGGCCGGTACGTCGACCAACATGAATGTCAATGAGGTGATTGCCAATCTTGCCCTTATGGAGCTTGGTAAAAGGCCCGGCGACTATGCGGACGTACACCCGATTGATCATGTAAATATGCATCAATCGACCAATGATGTTTATCCTACAGCTCTTCGGATAGCCGCGATTTCAGGTGTTCGGAATTTAAGTGAATCTCTGGCGAGCCTGCAAGGCGCGTTGCAGGAAAAAGAACATGAATTTCAAGGCGTTCTTAAAACAGGCCGCACGGAAATGCAGCCCGCTGTTCCTATGACTCTGGGGCAGGAGTTTTCGGCCTTTGCCGAAGCGATAGCAAGAGATCGCTGGCGTACGTTTAAATGCGAGGAGCGGCTGCGGCTTGTAAATATAGGCGGCACGGCGATCGGTACGGGCATTACCGCACCACGCAATTACATCTTCCGGGTTATTGAGGTGTTGCGCTCTTTGACCGGAATGGGGCTGGCGCGCAATGAAAACGTAATCGATGCTACAGCCAATGCCGATGCTTTTGTTGAAGTGTCCGGTATTTTAAAGGCTGCTGCTGCAAATCTCTCGAAAATCTCTGGCGATTTAAGGCTCTTGCATTTCCTTGGCGAGATCAGTCTGCCGCCGCTCCAGACCGGTTCTTCGATCATGCCCGGCAAGATCAATCCGGTAATGACTGAACACGTGATACAGGTGTCGCTGGCTGTACGCGCCAATGATTTCATGCTCAGTGAATGCGCGGCGCACGGCGCTCTCCAGATTAATGAGTTTTTGCCGCTGATTGCTTATTCGCTGCTGGATTCCATTGAACTGTTATCCAATACCAGTCTTGCACTGGCTGACCACATAAGAGGTATCAAGGCTAATCCGGAAGCATGTCTTGCATACCTCAGGGACAATCCTGAAACAGCTACGGCTTTCATCGGCATGCTTGGCTATGAGCAGGTACAGGAACTGGTGAGAGAATATCAGAGTGAAAAAACATCACGTCCGGATCTGGATGTAAAAAGTTTTCTTAGCGAAAAACTGGGTGAGAAGCAGGTAGACAAAGTATTATCAGCAGTGAACCTGACCAGCCTAGGATTTAAATAAAGCAAGAAGTAGAAACATGAATAATCATTCGCAGGCAACGCCAAAATCGGCCCGGCTCCATATCGCAATTGCCGGGCGCGTCAATGTTGGCAAATCATCATTTTTGAACATGCTCTCGGGGCAGGATCATGCAATTACCTCGCCCGCCCCCGGTACGACCACCGATGTCGTGAACAAGACGATGGAGCTGTTGCCTTTAGGGCCGGTAGTATTGATGGATACGGCTGGGCTTGATGACGTTTCGGAGCTGGGTAGTGCGCGTACGTCCAAAACCAGAAAGGCGTTAAAGCGAGCTGACGTGCTTGCTCTGATAGTCACTCCAGGCGAATGGAGCGATTTTGAAGATGAGCTGGTGGAAGAAGCGCATGCCTATAAAACGCCTGTCGTCGTGGTAATTAACAAGATCGATTTAGGCGAACCATCGACCGATTTTCTGACTTTATTGGATGTTAAAAAACTGCCATTCATAACCGGTACAGCGACTGGAAAAGCGGGAGAGCAGGAAGAATTCCGACGGGATTTCAAGGAGGCCTTGCGCGGTTTGTTGCCGCAAATCGGCGGCGCTCCGCCTGCTCTTATAGGCGACCTTGTGCCTGCCGGAGGAATGGTTGTCCTTGTTGTGCCGATTTACCTTGGTGCGCCGCAAGGAAGGCTGATTGTACCGCAAGTACAAAGCATTCGTGATCTTCTGGATAATGACGCTTCTGCTCTGGTGGTAAAGGACCGTGAGCTGGCCGCAACGCTGCAGCGT
>CAZJRT010000094.1:0-7003 GCA_964548445.1 uncultured Pseudobdellovibrionaceae bacterium | reverse complement strand
AGTATTGGCCCGCATAGTGGGATTGTCGATTTTAAGTGCAGTTTTAAGTGCATCTTCAAAATTTCCGGATTTCGAGAAGATCTGTGATACCGTTGCATGCGCCTTGTCCCTGAAGGATGGACTTTCAATGTGAGCTATACTCGCAATAGCAGCGTCGAAGTTTCCCCGCTCGGCCTGAATTTCTGCGCTTTCGGCAAATGCTTTGTTGCGCAAGGCATCATTCTTCATTGCACTAGCCGTTTTTGTGGCTGCCTCATCATCACCTGCAAATGCCTGGGCCATAGCTATGTATGTCAGCGCAATAGCATGGGACGGAGGATGATCGATTTTTTGCGCTTCCCGATGTAGTCGCTCAAAAACCGGTTTATAGGTTTCAGGAGGCGAGCCATTATCAGCCAAAGCCATGCCAATGCCGCGAATAGTCATGGCTTTGGTGTCCGGATTGCTTACTTTGGCAATGACTGCGATGGCGTCATCGGTCCGTCCTTCAAAAGCCAGTGTTTTTGCGTACTCTCTGTAGGATGTATCCCGCCATGAAGATTCCTCAATTTGTGAGATTGTATCTTCTAACAGAGATAGAACGCATGCTCTGTCCTTAATCCGGCATATGTCCTGAGCGAATGCAGGAGCCCATATAGTAGAAAAAAGCAGAACTAAAAATGCTGGCCGGAGTAAAAACATGGTATAGACATCCGTGAGAGTGTAAACTTCATTGTAGATTACAATAGTAGATCAAAAGCGAAGACAGAAGCCATAAAAGCCTATGATTCTTACCTGTCCGAATTGCTATATCAGATATCTTCTTGATCGTCAGGTCCTGGAGCCCAATGGTCGCCGGGTGCGCTGTTCTGCGTGCCAGTTTATATGGTTTCAGAATCCTGATGATGATGACAGTCTGGATGATGTCTATGAGGGAGATGAAGATGCAGAATATCTGGCACAGGCAGAAGTGCTTGATGAAGATATTCCCGAATCAGTCAAGCCTGGGCCTCGTGAGATTTACGATGATCTATTTGAAGAAAACCGTTTGATACCGGTTTTAACCGGTGTTGCTGCTGCGGCTCTTGTCTTCCTGTTTTTCTCCACAATACTTGTTTTCATGCGGGAAGGAATTGTCAGGTCATGGCCGCCATCGGCAATGGTCTTTGAAATGGCCGGTTTTGAAATTCCTGTGCCGGGTGAAGGATTGATTTTTGACAGGGTCAAAGCTGTCACAGATTTTGATCAGCACGGCAATGAAATCATTGAAATTGAAGGCAAGATTATCAATTTGCGTGATAAGAGCGTCAAATTGCCGAAAATTCAAGCCAGGTTGATGGATGAGGCAGGTGGTTATAAGCAAGAGTGGAAAGTGGATGTGCCTGAAGAAGCTGTAAATGCCGAACAGTCACTGCGTTTTGCTACGCATTATCCTGAAATTGCTGACGAGGTTAAGCAGGTCCAGATTGGGTTTTCGATGCTTGACCCTGATCAATCTGAATAAGGCTGAGCTATTCTTCTTCTTTTAGGCGCATTTTGAATACAGGCTTGTCCTGACGGTCAAGTTCGGCACCATCAGTATTAGCATCATCCAAAATGGTGCCTTCCATTTTGGCACCAGTGAAGTCGCAGTTACTTAGATCGGCGCCGGTAAAGTCAGAAAAAGAGATATCTGCGTCCTTGAAGGAGGCGTTTTTGAAGTTGGCACCTTTAAGATCCGCATAACGCATAACGCATTTATCCAACCTGCAGGGGCTAAAACGCTTTGTGCCGCCGCCGCCGCCAAACATCAGGGAAGAAAAATCCGCATTGCGAAGGGATGCGTGACTTAGCATGGAGCCAACAAGGCTGGATCCTCTGAAGTCGGATTCTTCAAGATCACAGCTACGGAAATCTGCCCCGTCCAAAGTCGCGCTTTGTAGCTGTACCTTATACAAATTCATGCCGAAGAACTTGGCTCTTTCAGCATTAATCGCTGTGAGCCTTTCACCTTTCAGGCTTTTGAGCGGGCGCAGATCGTAATCGCTAAGGTCGAGTTGGGTGCCCTTTGTCCCGGTAGATTCGACCCACGCACGATGCTCCTCGATTAATTGTGCCAGAGGTTTGCCGAGTTCGGAAACCGAGGCGCCGATATTATCGTCAGTGACAGCGCCCGAGATATCAACGTCAGAAATTTGGAGCTGGCTTAGATCTACACCGGAAAGAATGGCTGATTTCAAGGATGCGCCCGAAAGCTTGGTGTCGCCAAGATCAGCGTCTGTCAGATCTGCGCCTTCAAGTTGAGCACCACGCAAGTCTGCTTTATTCATATTGATTCCGGCCATGATTGCATCCCGGAAATCAGCATTATTTGCAAGCGATCCAGACATTTTTGCGCCTGATAGATTGGCTCCGCGGAAATTTACGGACTGGCCGCTATCGTATGATCCTGCTGTGGAAATACCGCCGATACGGAGATCGGCCGAATCAAGATTGGCACCTTTAAGATTGGCGCTTTCAATTCGAGCGCCTCGAAGATCGGTACGAATAAAAATTGTGTTATGCAGATTTGAATTGGACAGGTCGACAGCATAAAGCGAAGCTTCCTGAAAATTAGCGCCCGACAAGTCCATATTGTGCATCTTGCAGCCAGTAAAATCAGCTTGTCGCAAATCCTTGCCTTTTAGGGAAAGCCCCGACAAATCCGTGTTACGGAGAAGAGCCCTGCGACCGCCGAGTCTGCCTTCTATGAAACGACCATGAAGGCGGGCCAGCGCATCAAGCTGGTCCTGGGTGATCGTTTCGTCTGTATTGATTTCACTATCTTCCATGACTTTTAATTCTTAACTGAAATTATATTATTTGTAAGTTAAAATCCTCAAAAAACTTTTCATTTGCTGCCCGGTTTACGGATGCTAAAACAATTACCATGAAAAAGAATCTTGTGATTTACATTTTGGTTATTCTGATGCTTGCAGGCTGCGGTATCAAGCCCGGAGCTCTGCCCCCCCCGGAAAACAATGCCGAAAGCGAATTTCCCCGAACATATCCGGATCCGGAGACTGGTCAGGATTCAGAACAAAAATACCACCCGTATTGAGGACACTGGTATGACTGGATTTAATTACCAAAATGGCCGCCTGTTCGGCGATGATTGTGATTTGGAAAAGGTTATCGCTGGCATAGGCACTCCGGCATATGTGTATTCAGCAGGACATATTCGCAGCAGATATCAGGTTATCAGTTCAACATTTGAAAGAATCGCAGGAAAAGTTCCTCTTGTTTCCTATGCCTGTAAGGCCAACAGCAACCAGGCAATCTTGCGTCTGCTCGCCAGTATGGGAGCAGGCGGAGATATTGTATCTGGCGGGGAATTGCAAAGATGTTTATCTGCGGGGATGGATGTTGGCAAAGTTGTCTTTTCGGGCGTTAGTAAAAGCGATGAAGAAATATGCCTGGCCATTAAAAATGGCATCCGGCAAATCAATATTGAATCTGAATACGAACTAAACCGAATTTCCGATATTGCTGCTGATTTGGGAACCAAGGCAAATGTAACTTTCCGCTTTAATCCTGATGTGGATGCCGATACCCATGACAAGACCGCTACCGGCCGTGCACAAGATAAGTTCGGTCTTTTACGAAAAGATATTGAGCGCTTGTATGAAAAGGCGGCGGGCAGTAAATGGATAAATGTTCGAGGCTTGCACGTTCATATTGGTTCCCAGATCACAGACGTACGTCATTACCGTACTTCTTATGAAAGGTTAGCTGATCTGGCGACTACGTTAACAGGACGCGGATTGCCTTTGGATACGCTGGATCTGGGGGGAGGGATCGGTGTGGCCTATAATATAGAAAATGACATGGAGCCTGATCTTGAGGATTACGTTCGTATAGTCGCAGACAACGTTATGTTGCCCGGAATTGATCTGGTGATAGAGCCCGGCAGGTATCTGGTTGCTAATGCGGGGGTTCTGTTGAGCAGGCTCTTGTATGTCAAGGAAAGTGGCGGGCGAAAATTTGCTGTGCTGGATGCTGGAATGAATGATTTGATCCGGCCAACTCTTTATGGCGCTTTTCATTCCATTATTCCGGTTCGCAAGAGGGAAGAATGTGAGAAAGAGCAATATGATATTGTAGGACCTGTATGCGAAACAGGTGACACTTTTGCTTTACAGCGAGAATTGCCAAAACTTGAAAATGGCGAGCTTTTGGCAATTATGTCTTCAGGGGCTTATGGTGCAGTGATGGCTTCAAATTACAATACCCGTCCGATGGCACCGGAAATTCTCATCGACGGTGAAAAATCCGCGATTATTCGTGAAAGACAATCCGTGCAGGAAATTATTGGAAAGGATATAATTCCTGTCTGGTTTTGAGTGATCTTGACATTAAATTTAATGAATGCCCGAACGTAATCAAACTATCCGCAAGTTTCGTAGCAGAGAGCTGCAGGCTGTCGCCGTGCTCTTGTGGGAACGTATGCTGGCTGCTTTCTGGCGATTGCTGGCATGGATAGCTGCGTTTATGGGGCTTTGGCTTTTGGATTTGCCGATCCTGACCCAGCAGCCTTTTGACACAGTCTTGTTAGTATTGTTCGGATTGGGCGTTTTCTGGTTTCTCATTGCGGCATATAAAGATTTCAGATTTCCAAAGAAAATTGAGGTGCGAAGAAGGCTGGAGGAAGATAGTCGGCTGCTCCACAGGCCGCTGGCATCAATGGATGATAATCTGGCCAATCCACAGAAGGAAACCACCAAAAGGTTATGGGGATTGCGTGACAGCCGTCTTGAAGAACTGCTTGAAAATCTTCGCCCGCCATTGCCGAGACCGCAATTGCCGGCACGTGATCCGTATGCTTTGAGGTATCTGGCAATTTTTATTCTCTTGGCAGGAGTGATTGTAGCTGGGCCCCGGGCTCCATCAAGGCTGGCTGAAAAGTTTCGTATTAATTTGCCGAGTGTAGAAAAAGAAGAGAAAGATGAAAGGGTAATAATTCGAATTAACCCACCTGAATATACGGGACTTGGTGAAACACTGGTTCGTGAATTTGCTGAACTCAGGGAACCGGTGACTATTGTCGAAGGGAGCAATATTAAAATAAGGGCTGTCGGTGGTCTGGGGGTTCCGAAGTTAAATATTGGCGATATGTCCTTGCCTTTCAAATCAGCGGGAGAGGGGGTTTACATACTGAATACACCTGCCTTTCCCGGTGAAAATCTTAAGATAAGCCAGATGTTCCTGACTATTGCCGAGCTTCCCTTTATTTATAAAACAGATACCCCTCCTGAAATCAGCATGGAAGAAGATGCCTCAATTCTTGGAGATGGAAAGATCAAAATACCTTTAAGGCTTAAAGATGATTTCGGCGTTAGAAATTTAAGGGTCACGCTAAATCTGGATGAAGATGTTTCTGAGGCCGCACCTGTAATCGGCAAAACTGTTCAGGAGAACCGCCTTGTCATGACTCCTGGCGGAAAAGAGATGCAGATTTCTCCCGTATATGATTTCACTTCTCATACATGGGCCGGGCTTCCGGTAAAGCTGACCTTTGAAGCTATTGATTCCAAGGGACAAACCAGCAGATACACGGCTCCATCGACAGTTCTACCCGAACGGCAATTCAAAAATCCCGTATCTCAGGTTCTGATAGAACTGCGTCGCCAGCTTGCCTGGACGCCGGAAAGTAGTATCCCTGATGTCGCAATGGCTTTGGAAAATCTGTTGATGGCGCCTGGCATTTTTGAGGAAGACTATGTGGCTTTCCTGAGTATACGTACAGCGGCCTCAAGACTGGAATATGCACCTAGACGGGAAAGCGTAGAAGCGATTATAGCTCTGCTTTGGGATATTGCAGTTCGCCTCGATGGTGGTTCTTTAAGTCTTGCCCGTCGTGATCTCGCTGATACTCAGCAGGCACTGGAAGAAGCTCTTTCTGATCCTGAAGCCACTGAAGAGGAAATAGCCAGGCTTATGCAGGATTTGAGGCAGGCGCTGGCCGGATATATGTATCAGCTTGCCAGAGAAATGGCTGAAAAAGGGGAAATTCCTGTTTTAGATGCGAAAGATCTGGCTGGAACTATGGATACTCAAACTCTATCAGCGGTGCTCGATAAACTGCAATCGATGGCAATGTCGGGTGAAAGGCTGGATGCCCAGGAACGTCTTTCCCAAATTCGCCGGATGACCGATGCGTTGGACAGCGCCGAAATGACGGAGCTTCCTCCTGATATCCAATTTATGGAACGCGGTGAGGGTGAACTGGAGAAGCTGGCCAAGAAACAAAAGGAATTGCTGCAACAAACTCAAAGACAGGCGCAAGTGGTTGAGCGTTCGAAAAAGCAGCGATTTGGTGAATGGCTGCCTCCCGGTCCGATTGAACTCGGAAAGATGCCGCCGCCTCCTGTTAGATCAGAGTCACCAGATCTGGATTTTAGAGGGGCTCATACAGCGCAGGAGGCTTTGCGATTTGCATTGGGGCAGCTAATGCGGGAAGCGGCTGAAATTCTGGATGATATTCCGGAAGGTATGGGGCTGGCCGAGCAGCAAATGCGGGGATCTTCATTGCGCCTCGATCAATCCAGGCCGAAACATTCGATCCCCCATCAGGAAAAAGCCATAGAACATTTGCAGGAAGCCTCACAAAAAATAAGTGAAAAACTATCGCAGCGCATGAAGCAGATTATGGCACTGAGCATGTCCGGTGGCCTGGATCCTTTGGGACGACCTTTGGAAAAAGGCGGCAACAGGAAGTTTTTTGATACGGAAGTAAAGATTCCAGATGCAAGCCAGCGTAAAAAAATGGAAGAAATATTGCGGATATTACGGCCCCGGTCCGGAGAGCTGTCCCGGCCCGGAGAATAGCTTGATTTCTTTTGTCGCCTTGCCAGGCCGGTTTAAGGGGTTCAGTTAGTTCAGGCAGGCTTTCTACCGCATCTGCCATCCAGGACTAATCCGCTATTTCTAAAATTTTCGCGGAGGGGGTCCTGTTTATTGCCCATATTTTTTTTCTGCTTATGTTTATTATGTTTCTTCTTTGTCA
>CAZJRT010000093.1:0-7121 GCA_964548445.1 uncultured Pseudobdellovibrionaceae bacterium | reverse complement strand
CCAGTTGAAGTAAGGCCGCAATGAAAGAGCCATGGCTATCTCCAGAGCACCTTCAATCAGAAGAAAAACAGCGATAACCAGCGCAAGCCCCATAATTCCCAGCGCCGGGTAAAATAACATCACGCCGCCAACAATCAGGGAAAGCAAGCCAGAGAACAGCCGCCACCACCTTTCTCTTCTCTGGAAAAATAATAACACCTGGGCAACACCGCTCAGGGCCAGAACAGCACCAATAAGAATGTTCACTGTCAATGCTGTTACCATTGGCAGAACTACCGCAAGCACCCCCAAAGCGACAAAAACCAGACCTTCTACAATATACCACTTGCGATGTTTTGAGACTTCGATATCAAGATCGCGCCTTAATGTCGGCAAGTCCTTATAAGCCGCACCAGAACCAAACATTGATAACTCCTTTCTTTGTTTTTTTTTGCTTCTCTTTATTCCAATGCACAGTACGAACCATTTGATCCATTTGCTTTATTTTTTGAGTAGAACCATTCCCGCTGACAGCAGAACAGCTGGCAGAAAATTCCCTAACGCCATTACCAGATTAAAGACCAACAAGAAGAAACCGGCTCCAGTTATGATCAGCGGAGTTCGGGTAGACACAAACGCTATCAGTGACCAGGCGATAATCGCGCTTATAAAGAAACTGGCCAGTAATCCGATCACGGATAAAAGCAGGACCCGCTTGCCTCCTGTATCTTTTTCCAGCTCAATTAAACCGCCGAATATATGAAGGACGATTTCCTCTACAGGCATCCTCAATTTAACGGAGATAAAGCTTCTGATTATTTCGCGGATAAAAACAGACAGGAATATTCCTGCAAAACCCGCAAACGCCATAATGGCGTAAGAGCTTTGCCGCAATTCCGGAACCAGAAACGGAAACGCATGCCGCTCCAAAACCCATACGAGTAATATCCCGAATGGTATCCACGAAAAATGGATTTGCCAGTCTGCATTCATCAAATTGAACAGCTTTAAATTCCAGACGCTCATCGCTTTTCAAAAAATATGAACCAAAAGAACCGCTTGTTAGTTCGTTATTCCAACAGCAAAGAGGAACAATGGTTCAAAAAATAACAAGACGGAATTTAATGAAAGGCTTAGGCGCCTCCGCGTGTCTTCCGGGAATCGTGGGGGCTACCTCGTGTGTACACGCCCAGATCCCTCCTCGGGAAGGCAAAAGGATAATGAGCGATGATTCCAAAGTACTGCGAAGCCGGATGATAGAGGTCGATAATTTCCCCTATCATATGCTGGAATCAACTTTGCCTGTTCCGGAAGAAACTCCAACCGTAGTGCTGGTGCATGGTCTGGCGCTATCCGGTCAATATATGGTTCCGACCGCCGAGGAACTGGCTCCATTTTGCAAGGTTTATATCCCCGACTTTCCCGGTTTTGGCGATAGCGGCAAACCTTCATGTGTTCTTGATGTTCCGGGCCTTGCTGACGCCCTCGCCGTGTGGATGGATGCAGTGGAGCTGGATAGCGCGATATTAATGGGGAATTCATTCGGCTGTCAGATTATCGCCGAATTCGCAGTCCGCCACCCTGAAAAGCTTCAGCGTGCTGTTCTGCAAGGGCCTACAACAGATCCTTACGAGCGAAGCTGGCTAATGCAATTCATCCGTTGGCAGCAGAATGCGCCGCATAACCCGCCGATGATGTCCAAAATCGCCGACATCGACTACGCCAAATGCGGTGTCGTCCGCGCTCTTACAACGTTCCAGTTTTCCCTTAATCATAAAATCGAAGACAAACTGCCTTTGATCAAAGCGCCAGCTTTGGTAATACGAGGCTCGGAAGATCCCATTTGCAGACAGGACTGGGCGGAGGAAGTAAAACGCCTGCTTCCAAAGGGAGAGCTGACAATCATCCCTTCAGTGGCTCACACTCTGGTGTTTACTTCGCCAAAGCTTCTGGTCGGCGCCAGCCGTAGTTTTATAGGGATATAAGAGGTTATTTTTCTACCGGTTTTCAGTGAATTCCACTTTGTAATCCCCATGATGATTACTGCCAAAAGAAACAAGATCTCCTAATGTCAGCGATGCGGGCAATGGATAGCGGGAAGGGATCTTTTTAATTGCATGGTAGTAGCTTCCGAACGAGCCGAAATCGAGCGGGTATTTATTTTCACTCAAACCAAGAAACCTTCCTTTTTTACCTGCGTGGGCAAGTAACTCCTTCCAGCGCTTGATTGGGGCGAGCCCCGGCCCTTCTGTGCCATGATTGAAAAGCATCAGGTTTATTTCATCGAACTGATCTCTTGAATTCAGGTAGCTTTCAAGATGTGAAGCTGAAAACTCACTATTGAATTTCATCCAGAAGGGCACGCTCCCGGTTCGCATGGCCCAGTTAGGTTCATGAATAATAAAGCTCTCAACCAGCAGACGGCTCGCGGGCATCCCCCGGTTTCTATACCACCAGCGATAAAGATCCGCGATTAACGGACTTAGGTCCTCAGGTTCGTTAAATTTCATCTGAACCAGTTTGCACCCAAGACCTTCTGACAACATTTTCAACTGATCCCTTAAGTCCGGCTCGAACCCCCATTCGGCTTCCGGACGTCTTAAATCGGGCTCGGGAGGATCCCATTTCCTGAGAGGAACCTTGTATCGTTTAAAGTAATCCGTTACTCGATCACTACCTTCAAAAAACTCTTCTTCCGTAGCCCCGCCAAGAGCACCAAACTGGAAATAGTGCCGGTCCGCTACCTTCGTAACGGGCCAGCTTCTATCGCATTCGCTGATTATAACAGCGCCTCCGGGCTGAAGGTTTTCTGCGATAAAATTCCTGTATGCTTTAGGCAGGCCTCGCCACTTGATGCGGAAATATAGCATTTTATGGAGCATTAAACGGTCCTGAACAGGATCGTGCATATGATGCAGTTGAAGATCAGGATTGTTTTTTAACAAGGTTCGAACGGCATTATGCCCGGCTTCCATACTCCTTTTAGGATCATCCGGAGAAACTCCGGAATGTCTGACCGGAACCAGAAATGTTTGCGGGAGCCAGGGAATACCAAGCGCGGCGCATAAATGCGGCAATGCTCCGCTTGATGAACCTATCACGATAGCAGGGTATGGACGCTGCGGATAAAGACTTGTGACCCATTCGGCCAGCTCTTCAGAGCTTATCTCTTCAACTTCTGAAGGCTTCGTCGTTTCCAGAGCTCCGCCGATTGTATATAAAAACTCCCGGCCACTCCTTGGAAATAAATTAACCAGCGGAGCAAGTCTGCCTAAAACCGGATTCTGTCCGAGAGCCGGAAAATCCCCGCCATGAAGGAATGCCGCCGTAGATTTTAAAAAGGCAGCGGAGGAATCGAAATCAGCTATATATTTTGGACCACTCATTCATTTCCCTCTTGCGTCGCTCTGCCGCCGCTAACGCTGTTAAATCTGAACACTGGCTCGTGGAGATTCCCGGCAACAGGAAGCGCCTGTTCATCTGAAAAATGTTTATTAAACATTATCCAGGTCATGATTTTTTCAACCAGTCCCGGAAATAACGGACTGAAAAACATTCCTAACCTTCCCGAACATCCGACAATAGCTTCGCGCCGGGGCCGCCGAACCATGGATAATATAGAGTTGGCAACTTTTTCTGCTGGATATACCGGTGAGATAGCCTCTGGTTTACGGCCGGTATAATTCGCACCCATTTGCAAAAGCGGGGTATCCATAGCTGACGGCAAAACAGTGCAGACATGGATATGCGGTGCATCACCGAGCTCCTGCCGCAGACTATTGCTTAAAGAGCGGACAGCAGCTTTGCTTATTACATACGCGCTTGATAATGGCTGGCTCAGGGATGCGACTACAGAGGAAACATTTATTAATACGCCCCGTCCCTGCTCCCTGAAATGAGGGATAACGGCTCTGGCGCAATAAACATACCCAAAAAAGTTAACCCGGATAACTCTTTCAAAGTCGTCAGGCGGGACTTCCTCGAAACGTCCGAATAAAGTAACGGCTGCATTGTTAACAAAAACGTCAATGCGGCCATGCTCTTCCATAATTTTGGCAACAGCTTTTTGAACCTGCTGTTCATCGCTGACATCAATTGCCTTAACCATAGAGCTCTGCGCCCCTTTGTTTTGGCATTCAAGCGCAACGTCTTTTAAAAATTGTTCCCGCCTCGCGATCAGCACGAGACGCGCTCCTTTTTCAGCAAAAACATGAGCTGTAGCTCTGCCGATCCCGCTGGATGCGCCGGTAATCACTATTACCTTGTTTTTAAATTTCACACAATTCGCCTGTCTGTATTTACCCGCTTTTAAATACAGCTAACGCGTGACGGCTTTTTAAGATCCTGAAAAAAATGAAATAAAAAAACCCGCGACTGCGGGCCTTTCTGATCCGCTGGAGTAGTTTACATTAACCGGGATCTGGAGAGGGGCTTGATGATTGCCCTCCCTGCAAACCTATGAGTTTTCCAAGTTTATTTAAATTTGCAGCAAGCGGAATTGTTACAGTTTTGGTAAACCACCCGCTAGCGGGGCGACCATTCCCCAGTTTTTCCATATACTGGTCATGTGAGCCGATAAAAAACGGCACAAAGTCACCATCCTGTCCTTTTTCCATCAGGACGCGCTTTCCATCTCTCAGACGCAAACTGTAAACTTCTCCGACACCTTTCTTTTTCTCGACTCGAGCGGGATCCTGCACGGCCATTTGCGCTGCCTTATTGAATTCTTTTTGTAAGGCACCGTTCTTTTTTAAAGACTTGGCAACCTGCGCGGAAACTTTCACTTTGGCGTCAGTCATCTGTCCCTGCTTAATTTATTTGTTATGGAAACTTTATACCAAATATCCATTGATTATGCAATTTCTTTTTACCGCGCTTGCCGCATGCTGCCAAGTCGCCGATTATCAAATCGCCGGTTCTGTCTGGTTATAACGGGAACCATGTGCAGATACTCAAGTTAGATTTTGAGTACAAAATGGGAGATTTGGATGAGTGATGCTCTTGAAAATGCACGCAATTACAGTTCAAAAACCATTGGCTTGCCTGCACAGGCGGGACTGAGTGTTGCGGCACCTTTCGTCAGGCAGGTAATCCGTAACGGCAATCTGCGAATTGTATGCAATGGCAATGCATCAATAGAAGCCGGTAACAAAAGCGGTGAAGCTTATGTAATACGGCTCTCTCGTCCAAATGTTTTGTTTTCGATACTGAAGAGCCCGGACTTGCGTCTCGGCGAGACTTTTATGAATGGTGAATGGCGACTTGATGAAGGCTCGCTTGACGGCTTTTTGAAAATGATAATGACAAACAGCCCCCTGGTTTGTAGCGAAGCTTCAGGCATGGTAGTCCGCTCATGGAGCAGGACTATCCCACATAAGCTAATTGATGAAAAAGAAAGCAGGCATAATGCAAGGCACCACTATGATATCGGTAATGACCTTTATGCCTCTTTCCTTGATTACGAAATGAATTACTCCTGTGCTTTTTTTGATAAGCCGGATATGACGCTTGAAGAAGCTCAAATGAACAAACTCAAGACCACAGTTAGCAGAATGAATATAAAGCCGGGATCCAAAGTTCTTGATATTGGCTGCGGCTGGGGAGCTATGAGTCGTTATCTTGCCCGCAACACCAAAGCCGCAAGTATTACAGGTATAACTCTGGCTCATGACCAGATCTGCTATGCCTTTCGTGAATCCGGATTTGAACACCAGGACCGGCTAAATTATGAGATTGAGGACTACCGGGAACATGCCCTTCGTCATCAGGGCGAATATGACCGGATTGTTAGCATCGGCATGTTCGAACATGTAGGAACCCGGCAATTCCGGACTTTTTTCAACTGTATCAGAAGAATGCTCAATGAAAACGGGCAAGCGCTTATTCATACCATCCTGCGTCCTGACTCCGGCAAACCTACAAGCGCCTGGTTAGACAAGTATATTTTTCCTGGCGGCTGTATCCCCTGGATGCCGGATATGCTGGCCGCAGCATATGCCGAAGGTATGCGGCCAGCGAAAACGCCTTATATTCACGATCCCATGAATTACGCCCGCACATTAAGAATCTGGCGATATAATTTTAATCGGAACTGGCCTTTTCTGGATCAAAATCGCTATGACGAGCGTTTTTATAGAATGTGGAATTTTTACCTTGCTTCTTGTGAGGCATGTTTTGAAACGCTTGGTTTTAATGTAGGCCAGATAGTATTCGAGAAAGTCAGATCATGAATTTAATCAACAGCCTTTTTTTAACAATGCTGTCACTGGTCTTTTTGAGCGGATGCAGTTCAACGACCCGACATGCTCTCACAGGTGGCGCAATCGGTGCAGGCTTAGGCGCAACAGGCGCAGTACTCACCGACAAAGATGTCGAAAAAGGAGCAATTCTGGGAGGTGGAACTGGCGCTGCACTGGGTGCTGTATGGGATTAGAGAGATCTATAATCCAAAACGTGACCAGTTTACACGCTCATCTATCAAGTCCATCGCTTCCCGGAAAATCTCGCTTTGTTTCGTTTCGCTTTTTAAAAAAGACGGAATTAGTTTCTTCTCAGGCTGCAATTCTGTGAACTGGACTTTTGAGCCATATTTATCACGTATTACTGTGCGCAGTTCGCCAATATCGTCTACCAGGCCTTTTTCTATAGCTGATGTTCCGCTCCAGAAATTTCCTTCAAACAAATCTTTTTCTGTGCCCTGGAGTTTGTCACCACGTCTTTCTTTAACCCATGCTTTAAAACCTTCATGGATCTCGCTCTGAATTGTTTTAAGACGGTTGACATCCGATTCCTTTTCCGGCAGGAAAGGATCCATAAAGCTTTTCTCCTTACCGGAAGCATATAACCGTCGGGATATATCATGTTTTTTGATGAATTCATCAAGACCAAAACTGGCAGATATAACTCCGATCGATCCTACTATAGAGCTTTCCTGCGTATAGATTTCATCACCTGCGCATGCCAGCCAGTAACCGCCTGATGCAGCAACATCTTCGACAAACGCATAGACCGGTTTTTTCTTTTCATCGGCCAGTTTTCTTATATGGCTGGCAATCAAGGAAGATTGAGCTGGCGCTCCGCCCGGCGAATTTATCACTAACGCGACGGCTTCCAGTCTGGAAAGGGAAAAGGCCTTTTCAATC
>CAZJRT010000092.1:0-7123 GCA_964548445.1 uncultured Pseudobdellovibrionaceae bacterium | reverse complement strand
GTGAATATCCCTTCCTGGCTCTAAATGGATGTTCCTGATTTCTGACATCATCCATAATTTCTGTATAGACAAAATTTTCCAGTCTCCATTCGAGACCTTTTTCAACCTGAATCTTTAGCTCCTCTACTTCGTTACGGCCACTTTCAGTAGCGAAGGGAGGCAAAATCGGGTCAATAGGTTTTAGTAGATAATGGCAGCGCCGAGCTATTAATGCAGTATTCTCTATCGCTTCGGGAAGGTCACTAAACATTTCCTGCATCTCAACAGGTGTTTTAAAGTAGTGTTCGGAGGTAACACGACGCCTGCTTTCTTCATTGATGTAACGGCCATCTGCAATACAAAGTAACGCGTCATGCGCTTCATACATTGAACGTGCAAGAAAATAGCAATCATTGCCTGCGACCAAAGGAATATCGTGTTTATAAGCAAGTTCAATCAATGCTTCTTCTATTGCATTTTCAGTCGCCATCCCATGTCTTTGCAATTCAATATACAGTCGGTCACTGTATATCCGCTTCAATAGCAATACAGTATCTTCGGCCCGTTCTTTTTCATGATGAAGAAGCGCTTGTGATAAAGGCCCATTAATTCCGCCCGTCAGACAAATCAACCCTTCGGAGCATTCTTCTAATTTATTGATCTCAGTATGAGCCTGATGCGTCGGGTCAACATCGAGATACGAACCACTAATAAGCTTGCAGATATTCCGGTAGCCCTGCTCGTTTTGTACCAAAAGTACTATCTCGTGACCCTGTTGGCCAAGACGCATCTGGCAACCGAGAATGGGCTGAATGCCGTTTTTGGCAGCCTCGAGCGCAAATTCCAAAGCACCAAACAAGTTGCCGGTATCCGTAATTGCGCATGCAGGCATTCCGAGTTCCCGGCACCTTGCAATCAGCTTTTTAACCGGTATGGCCCCTTCAGCAAGCGAATAAGCTGAGTGAACATGAAGATGTACAAACGGACTTTCTGTCATAACTTTTTAACCATTTCTCGCATGGCCTTAATAAGTATCTGAGGACGTTTTCTATGCAAAAAATGTCCGCCTTTATCCACCTTTGTAATTTGCAAGCAGGATGATCCCGAGAATTTTTCGTTACCATAGTCAAGATTCTCTGGTGGAACAAAAGTATCATCCTCACTGTGGATCAGCGTTATCGGGCATTTTATCTCTTTAAATCGAGGCTCCATATCTTGCAGAAATTTTTGGTATTGACGCAATTCGTCGCCACTATGTCTGATAGAGCGAGAAAATAATAGCCCACAAATAAATCGGAATATTCCTACAAATATATTCGTTGAGCCTTTGGCTTCAGGATTGAGCGCAGCACCTATCAGTATCAGCCCCCCTACACTGCCTGGATAATCTGCTGCAAGCCTCACTGCTATTCCGGCTCCCAGTGAGTGACCGACAATAATAAACTTTTTTTCGGAACTTATGCTGCCGAGCAAATCACTGAGTAAATCCATATTATCTTCGAGCTTTGGTTTTATTTGCGGGGTTGGCCCATATCCTGGCCGGTCAACTGCCCATAATGAGAAAATATCAGGGTTATGGAGAAACCTGATCCAATCCATAGCATTCCCCGGTGATCCATGAATTAATAATACAGAAGCGGCAGATTCCCGGTTTTCCACCTGCAGGCAGGTCATTTCCCGGCCCAAACGCGTAAAGGACTTTTGGGTTACCCAGAACTGACGCAACAACCTGTTTCTTTGAACGTTATAGCCGATCAGGTCATTATAAATTGTTTTGACTGTGAATATTACAGCTTCGAGGGCCTGTCGGTGCTCGAATTTCATATTTGCTCTCCTACTGCGCTGGCCGCTTATAAATACCTAGCAAAATAAGCGCTATAAGGCCAGAACCTTACCTTGCTTTAGCTCAAGGACACGGTCCATTCGATCCGCCAGATCAATGTTGTGAGTAGCAATTAGAGCGGCTATATTTCTACTACGAACTTCGGATAGTAATTGTGCAAAAACTGAAGCCGAAGTTTCAGGATCAAGATTACCCGTAGGCTCATCGGCGAGCAAAAGACTTGGTGCATTCGCCATTGCTCTAGCTATTGCGACACGCTGTTGCTCACCCCCCGAAAGTCTGGCCGGTCTATGATCCAAACGCTCGGAAAGTCCCATATTTTTAAGGAGGCCCGATGCTTGCATTTCCGCTTTCGATTTGCTTTTGCCGGCGATTATCTGTGGAATGACAACATTCTCAAGCGCTGAGAATTCAGGTTGTAAATAATGAAATTGGTAGACAAAGCCGATATAATGACGCCGCAATTCGGTGCGCAACTTGTCACTGGATTCACTGGCATTAACGCCATTTATATTTATCTCGCCGGATGTTGCCTTATCCAGCAAACCAATAATCTGAAGCAGCGTAGATTTTCCGGAACCACTAGGACCAACAAGGGCGACTATCTCTCCTGCATCCACAGTAAGATTAATGCCATTCAGCACATTAAGCTGTGAACCAGCCTGTTCATAAGTTTTATGGAGTTTTTGAACTTTTAGAATTGACTTACTCATAGCGCAACGCCTCTACAGGATCCAGCCGCGCTGCACGCCAAGCCGGATAAACCGTAGCCAGAAACGACAATAAAAATGCAATGATGATAACCACTACTACTTCGTGCCAGTCAATTTTAGCTGGCAATTGAGACAGGAAATAAACTTCCGGCGGAAATAGAGATGTATCAAAAGTCTCTTCAATCCATCTCCTCATCGATTTAATGTTAAGTGAAAAAGCTATGCCTGCACCTGCTCCGACAAAAGTACCCATTACTCCAATGCTGGCACCTGTAAGCATAAATATTTTCAGCATATTCAGACGCGTGGCACCCATGGTTCTCATAATAGCTATATCCCGGCTCTTGTCTTTTACCAGCATTATCATTGACGAAATGATATTGAACGCTGCAACAAGTATGATCAGGGTAAGAATAAGGAACATAACGTTCCTCTCAACCTGCAAAGCACTGAAAAAACTGGAATTTGCCTGCCTCCAGTCTCTGACGTAGGCCATGCGTCCGAGAGCCAGATGAACCGCTTCTGCGACACTGCCCACATCTGAAGGATCTTCTGTAAACACTTCCAGTTCGGTTACCGCATCAGGAATTTGAAAAAACACCTGTGCAGCGTTCAGCGGCATAAAGATAAAGCCGTTGTCATATTCGTACATTCCAACATCATAAATCAGCTTGACAGTATAACGCCGCTGCATGGGAACAGAGCCGAAAGGCGTGGCTTTTACTTTCGGAGAAATCAGCAGGATCTCATCCCCTGGAAGCAATTTGAGGCGCTGGGCCATTGCGCTGCCGATAGCGACATTGTTGCCCACAAACTCGTCGAACGAACCCTGAGTAATGCTTTCAGATAATATAGGTTTATTTGCAAAATCTTCCGTGGAAATCCCCCTTACCAAGGCACCAGAAGCAACGTTATTAGCAGACATAAGTACCTGACTTTCTATCTGCGGAATGACATCGGTTACTCCCGGCACACGAGCGACATCCAGACTCATGCTTTCATAGTCAGTGAGAGGACCGGATGCAAAAACGCTTAAATGCCCGTTCAGACCAAGAATTCTACCAATTAATTCTTGTCTGAAACCATTCATCACGCTCATGACTATAATCAGTGTGGCAACGCCCAGCAAAATTCCAAGAAAAGAAAAAGTAGCGATGACAGACACAAATCCTTCTGCCTTGCGCGCTCGTAAATATCGCCATGCCATCATGGTTTCAAAAGGTGAGAACATTAATAAGCCCTGCCAATTAGTACTTTTCCTTCGTCGTCGAAGGGCATGCAGCGGGGAGTAAGTGCATATTCTTTTGCGACGCGCTCAAATTCATCATGCTCTAGCAAATCCAGTCCGGATTTAACAAACCCTGTATGGCCCGCTTTATAAAGCTCCTCGATCTCACCAATACCGGATACTTCCCTGATATTTGAATTCAGGAAATTTCTTGAACGGTTAAGCAAATCATCATGAATATTATCCAACATCTGCTGCGCTTTGCCGATAAATTCATCAACACTGCAGGTTTCTTTGGAAGATTTTCCAAGATCCCTCCGCACGTGGGTAACCGTTCCTTCGCCCATTTCCCGACCGCCCGCTTCTACCCGTATCGGCACGCCTTTCTTGATAGAGGCCCACATTTTGTTAGCAGTGCGATCATCACTGTCATCAACTTGAACTCTTATTCCTTTTTGCTTTAATCGATCCGCAATAGATGAACAGTAATTAATGACATCTGCCTTGGCTGTTTCATCCTTGACGACCGGAATAATAGACACCTGAACAGGAGCAACTTTTGGAGGCATGATCATACCGTCATCATCAGCATGGCTCATTATAATACCGCCAATAAGACGGGTCGAAATTCCCCAGCTTGTTGTGTAAGCGAAATGCTCCTGTCCGTCCCTGCCCTGATACCTGATGGAACAGGATTTCGCAAAATTCTGACCCAGGTCATGGGACGTGCCAGCCTGCAAAGCTTTGCCATCTTGCATCATTGCTTCCATCGAGTACGTTGAAACCGCACCTGGAAAGCGCTCATCAGCAGTCTTTTCGCCACGGATCATTGCAATCGCAAGATAGTTCTCAGCAAAGTATACATAAGCGTTTAACATTTTAAGCGCGTCTTCTCTGGCCTCCTCAGCGGTCTCAAATGCATTATGTCCTTCCTGCCATAGAAACTCGGAAGTACGCAGAAACATTCGCGTGCGCATTTCCCAGCGCATAACATTACACCACTGGTTCAATTTAAGTGGAAGGTCGCGGTAAGACTGTACCCATCGGGACATGGCGTCGCCGATAATTGTTTCGGAAGTTGGCCTGATCACAAGCGGCTCCTCTAAAGGAGCCGCAGGCACCAGCCCTCCTTCTTCAGAAGCTTCAAGCCGATGATGAGTGACGACAGCACATTCTTTGGCAAAACCTTCAACGTGCTCGGCTTCTCGGCTAATAAAGCTCAAGGGTATTAAAAGAGGAAAATAGGCATTCTGAACGCCTGCCTCCTTGATCATTCCGTCGAAGACTTTCTGCATATTTTCCCATAGAGCATACCCATAGGGCTTAATAATCATGCAGCCGCGCACAGGAGAATTCTCTGCCAGATCTGCGGCTCTGATTACCTGTTGATACCATTCCGGAAAATCCTCAGCTCTTGTCGGAGAGACAGCAGTTTTTGCCTGTTTACTCATCAGTAATACCTTTAAGTGAGATTTATTCTATTTAAGCGTAAGAACAATAAAACGCCTATTCCCGATCATCAAGGAGATGTTGCGCAGGATCAGTAGGTTCTGCCTCAATTATTTCTTTAGCGACGGGCTCATCTTTCTCAGCTTTTGTATTGCAATAGCTTAACGCTTCCCGGGTCAATTCACGATCATTCCAGAACACTCTGCCGTCGCCTTTAATGCGCAACACAGCCAGTTCCGGTTTGAGTTCTACCCCTTGAGGAACCCGTATTTGAAAATATTCACCAAGTTCGAGACTTAATGGTATTACCACTTCGCGTGTTATTTCGATGCTCTCACCATTCAAATCGGGCGGCACATGATAAGCTTCAGGGTGGTAGGCCACATCTTCTCTGGGCGTATGCCCCATAATAATTTTACAAAACACTGGGTCATGCGAGCTTACACTGACTGTTTCCGCTAAAGCTGGTAAAGAAGTAACTATCAAAAAAACCAATACAGGTAATACATGCATCATACCCTCACCAAATGGACAGTAGTTTTAGGTTTAATACCAATAACATGGTTACAGAATCGACGTACACCTATACGTATTTCTTCCGATATGAATTGTTCGTCTTTACGGTCTTCCCATGTCATATCCTCAAATATATCCACAACTTCATCCACAATCTCATCATCCAGATTGTCTGCATCCGGGTCGCAAAGACCCTCAGTTGATACTTGTGGATCGGAAACGAGGTTGCCGCGTGCATCTATAACCAGAGTTATATGAGCTGCACCTGTGTACTGAAGCTTTCTTCTGGTGCTGATCGAAGTATGGTCGGAAGGCAATAAACGGTTTTGGTCGACTGCAATAATACCTGTTTCAACATGATCAATAATTTCAGGTTCTCCGGGAGCTATTCTTATAACAGAACCATTATTAGGTACCACGACATAAGGAATACCACTATCTCTGGCCAGCTCGGCATGCGCGCCAAGCTGAACTTTTTCGCCATGGACAGGTATAACTATTTCAGGTTTGAGCCATCTGTACATATCCAGAATTTCCTCACGGCACGGATGTCCGGATATATGTATTTTATGCTCAGTATCATCGGGAGTAATAATCTTCACCCCGGCAGATACAAGATTATTTTTGACAACATTGATATCTTTTTCATTTCCCGGAATAGGGCGGGCCGAAAATACAACGGTATCCCCCCTGCCCAGCTTTACATCCCGCATCTCGCCTCTTGCAATTCTGGCAAGTGCTGCACGTGATTCACCTTGTGAACCAGTAACAGCTATTACGAGGTTACTATCTGGAATGCGGTCTATATCTTCAATATCCAGAATCTCAGGCAAGCCATCCATATAGCCACAAGACCTAGCGCATCCGGACATGGTATGCAGCGAACGACCTACCAAAGCGAGACTTCTTCCTGTTGCCTGAGCTGCCAGCGCCACGCTGCGAAGGCGTCCTACATTGGAAGCAAACATAGTCACAGCTATCTTGCCCTTACATTCGGAAAAAACTTTCTCCAGCCCTTTTTCGACTTCTGACTCAGTGCCTGCTCTATCAGGAACGGCTGCATTCGTAGAATCGCCAACATAAGCTAAAACCCCGTCTTTTCCTGCTTTTTTAAAACCATCCTCATCTGTAGGCTTACCCAGCACAGGAGCAGGATCCAGATTCCAGTCTCCGCTATGAACTATTCGCCCCAAATCTGTTTCTATGATTACAGATCTAGTATCCGGAATAGAGTGAGATACATGCATTACTCCTACGTTAAAAGGCCCAATTTGCTGCCTTGCATTACCGGGCTGGATAATTTGCACGTTAACTTCTCTAGCAAGCCTGGCCTCAGTCAGTTTGTGCTGTAATACAGCAGCCGTAAAAGGGGAACAGTAAACAGGACAGCGTAAT
>CAZJRT010000091.1:0-7153 GCA_964548445.1 uncultured Pseudobdellovibrionaceae bacterium | reverse complement strand
GGTCTCCTTTCAGGCTCTCATGCACTGTAAATCCTATAACAGGTGATCGGTTTTGCAAATAAGGGTCCTGAGGCTCTATGTCGGTTACCGGTAATGGTAAAGCGTTAGCCGTCAGTCGAAAGCGCTCAAGGTCTGCTACATTGTCTGTCATTGTGAATCTGGGTAAGGCAAAAAGGTCGGTATTCGGCCAAACAACCCCGGATTGCTGGCCAAAGGCAGCGTTGAAACCGTTACTGGCTACTAAGTCGTGATAGGTCTGCGAGTATTCGCCAAACGGGTAAGCAAACAAAGTGGCGTTAGTACCAAGGTTTTCCCGATAGCGCGATTTGGCTTTATTAATTTGCAAAAGTATTTCTGTTTCTGTGGAGCCAGTTAGCCGGGTATATGAAGCAGGATGAAGGCCAACAGTAACATATTTGTGTTTTCTTAGTTTCTTTATGTCGTTCCAGTTAAGGTATTCACTAAGATTCCAGTCTGCTTTATTGGAGGAAATGAAAACTGTAAATGGCAGGTTGTTTTTCAGAAGTAGCGGTACGGCCTCGTTAAGAATTGATTTGTGGCCGCCCTCGAATGTAATGCCGATCGTTTTGGGTGGAAGGATATCTTCATTTTGTAGTGCTTCAATAATTTGCGGTATTGATAGTACGTTATATTCCCCGGCTATGATTTCTCTTACATGCGCTTCAAACAAGTCTGTTCTTAGATTTGTGTCGGGGAATCCATCTTCGCCTATCCTGTGATAAGCGTAAATAACAGCACCTTTATTATCGTAAGGTGTTGTGCCTTGCGCCGCAAAAACGGTATGGCTAAAAATAATAAAAAAGGATAAATACGCCAGCAAAGCTGTCGTGCGCAAAATAATCATTCTTCTCACCGGTTGTATGAGAAATATAGACTTAGACATATACAAAAACCAGCAAAATCGTTTAGGGTTTGTCTTCATATTCAACGAGCGGGCTTACTATGAAACCAGCTTATATACTAGCTATGGATACTGCATTAAATGGCTGTTCGGTTGCAATTTTTAATGCAGCATCAGATAAGTGCTACGCAATCAGTGAAGCTATGACGCGAGGGCAGTCCGAAAGGCTTGTGCCGATGATTGAAGAGGTTATCGATAAAGCCGGGATTAAAAAGCAGCAAATTGATCTTGTCGCAGTAACGGTCGGACCGGGAGCTTTTACAGGCCTTCGTATTGGATTGTCGACAGCAAAAGTATTTGCTCAGGCACTTGGCGCGCCTGTTATTGGAATGTCTACGCTGGAAATACTTGCACGGCAATATTTCATATCCGGACACCGGGTAGCCGAAAAAGACTTGCTGGTGGCTATTGATACAAAGCGCTCGGATTACTACTGCCAGTTTTTCACTGAAAAGGGGAGAGTGCTTACAGAGCCGTTCGCCTCGGATGCTAAAACTGCTAACTCATCTGCTGACAAAGCCTATGTGGTTTGCGGAGATGGAGCAGAGCGGTTTATAGATGACGCAGGATTATCTGTCGACTCTTACATAAAAGGGGTTGCTCTCGTTAATCCCTGTTTGCTTGCTCTGGCCGGTTTGGAAGTCTGGCGCAATGATCCCGAAAAGTATCCTCCTGCGCCTATATATATCAGAGAAGCCGAAGTAAGTGCGCCCAAGAAATTACCAAGAGTAATAAATTCAAACACATGATTTGTATACGGGTACAGGATGATTATTATCTTTTTTTGCAATTCTTATAACAACAATTCGTTTTAGACTTGATTTTTTCTACTCACAAGCTGTATTCATCCTTTATCAGAAAAACTAGACTTTTTGTTCTTACGAACTAAAAATAAAAAAACAAGAAAGAATTTCATTATTAAAGGGCAGCAAAATGAGTGAGCAAACAAATCATTATGATCTATTATCTCTGACTACAGAGATTGTTTCTGCATATTTGTCGAATAATTCAATATCGCAAAATGAAATTCCAGGGATCATTGAACAAACTTATAAAACGCTAGCCCTTGTAGAAGGAGAGACGGCTGCAGCAGCAGAACGTCCGCAACCGGCTGTTCCTGTCAAGAAATCAGTTAATCCTGATTACATTGTTTGTCTTGAGGATGGTAAGAAGCTGAAAATGCTCAAGCGTCACCTGAAGACGGCTTATAATATGACTCCGGAAGAATATAGAGAACGCTGGGGGTTGCCTTCAGACTATCCTATGGTAGCACCAAATTATGCTCGCCAGCGTAGCCGTCTGGCAAAAGACATTGGTTTGGGCACAAGGGGCCGTAAGTAATCAGGTTTTTGTAGCTGGAGCTGATTTTATTCAGCTGGCGGATTTAACCGAGTTCACGGCTTCGTTTCAGAGCTGCCTCTACCGCTTTATCGAAAGCGTTTTGAACGTCACCAGACATAAGCACATTAAGTGCGGCCTGAGTGGTTCCTCCTGGGCTTGTTACTCGTTCCCGGAGTTTGGATGCGGGTGTCTGGTTTTCCTTCTCAGCAAGTGAAGCGCTACCGATTACAGTTTGGCGAGCAAGCCGCATAGCCATTTCTTTATCCAGACCAAGCTTTGTACCTGCTTCAGCCATTACTTCCATTAGTAGAAATACATATGCCGGACCGCTGCCGGAAATGGTGGAAACAGGATCGATCAAAGCTTCATCTTCCAGCCATTCGACATGCCCGGAAGCGCGGAGCAGCCTGTCTGCTTTTTCTTTATGTGCTTCGGTGCTTTTATCGCAGGCAACAGCAGCTGTGACTCCTTTGCCAATAGCGGCCGGCGTGTTTGGCATTGTGCGTATAATCGGCTGATCATCAGAGAAACGGTTTTTAAATGCCTCGATTGTCTGGCCTACGGCTATGGAGATAATCAATGCTTTGCCGCTAACGCCAGGTTTGATGCTCAGGCAAACTTCATGCATGATCTGTGGCTTGACGGCCATAATAACAGTATCAGCGCGTATCGAAGCCTTTATAAAGTCACCAAGTTTGTTAAAGAGTTCGGTGCCATAGAAAACCGGGTCACCATGGCGAGCCATTGGATCATAAATAATAATATCTTCTTTGATGCCAGCTGACTTCCATCCCTTCAGTATGGCGCTGCCCATGTTTCCGCATCCAACCAGAGCTATAGTCATGATTCACCTGCGGCAGTCATTAGCGCCAGTCTTAAGTTGGCATCATCCATTCTTTCTTCTAATGACAGCATGTGGAATACAGAGAAGAAACGTTCACATTCACTGAGGGCTATTTCAACCAGATCCTCTATATGCTCGGCGCCGGAGGTCTGGGTCATGCCGCGGAAAAGAGAGTTATAACGAAATACAGGGAAACCGGTTTGTTGATCGATATCGAATGCACCAAGCCAAAGCTCGGAATTCATCAGCATAAGTGCTATGGGCAATTGTTCGGCATTGGCATCACTGACAGGAAAATCATATTGACAGACGAACTGCATGGCACTGAATTCATCTTGCCAGATGAAGAGCATACGGTAGTTGCTGTAACGACCTTTTACATCAACTACGAGTTCGTCGCTGTTTGTACGGCTGAATACCCAGTCATGCGATGCCAGCAAATCCTCAACACTGTCGAGCGGGTTGCTGATTTCTTCAAATATGTCGCCGTCGTTCATTCCTTCGCCCCTTTCACCACTTTGGGTGCAGACCATATAACAGGCCAGTTATATCCACCCAAGCCGCTTGTACCCTAAACTTTACCATTTAGATATTTACAAGACTGTGGTTACTAACATGCAGGCGTTCAAAATAGCAAGTCAGATTCGGTTTGCATCAGCCTTTTTATGTGGGCCATTATTAGCTGGTTTCTTATTGCCCTCTTTTAATGATATAAACAGATTGACTAGAGCGGAAAGGGTCAATCGAGGATATACACAGATTGACTAGAGCGGAAAGGGTCAATCGAGGATATACACATGATTATTATTACCGGGGGCACAGGATTTATTGGATCTAATTTAGTAGCTGGACTTGAAAATCTCGGTATCCGGGATCTGGTCGTCTGCGATTGGCTCGGAAGCGAGGATAAATGGCGCAATATTGCCGGACGAGAAATCAGGGATCTGGTGTTTCCCGAAAACCTGTTCGACTATATGGAGAAGCATCGGGAGGAAATCGATGTGATCTTTCATATGGGGGCTGTGTCAGCCACGACGGAACGGGATGTTGATCTTATTGTTAAAACTAATTTCAACTTATCTCGTGAACTATGGAAGTGGTGCGCCCAGAACCGTAAAAGGTTCATATATGCATCTTCAGCTGCGACATATGGAGATGGAGGTAATGGATTTACTGATTGTGAAAAGCCGGATGAGCTTGCAAATTTACATCCGCTTAATCCATATGGCTGGTCCAAACATTTATTTGATCGACGCATCTCGCGTATTGTGCACGACCCTGACGGCAAGCATCCTGAGCCACTTCCCACACAATGGGCCGGACTAAAGTTCTTTAATGTCTACGGGCCTAATGAATATCATAAGGGTGATATGATGAGTGTGGCCTGTAAGCTTTATCCTCAGGTCGAAGCCGGAGCAACGGCAAAGCTTTTCAAATCTCACAGGGAAGATTTTGAAGACGGTGGTCAGAAGCGGGATTTCATATATGTAGATGATTGTGTCTCTGTAATGCTATGGCTTTACCAAAATCCTGGCATTAATGGTTTGTTCAATGTCGGAACTGGCAAGGCAAGAAGCTTTAAGGAACTGGCAGAAGCCGTCTTTGATGCCTCTGGTGTCAGGCCCAAAATCAGCTATATTGATATGCCAATGCAATTGCGCGAGAAATATCAGTATTTTACCCAGGCTGATGTAGGTAAATTGCGAGCTGCGGGCTATGATAAACCATTTACGGAACTTGAAGCTGGCATTGCAAAGTATGTAAAAGAATTCATGTCTCGTGAGGACAAATACAGATAGTTAGAAGATTTTACGATAAATGCTGCAATTTCCTGATATAGACCCGATAGCTTTTTCAATTGGCCCGATCGCGGTGCGATGGTATGCTCTGGCTTATCTGACGGCATTTCTACTTGGCTGGCAATATGCTCTTTATATTACAGGGCTTGGTAAAAATTCCCGACCGCATAAAACAGAAATTGATGATTTCCTGCCGTGGGCGATACTGGGAGTAATTGTAGGCGGCCGACTTGGTTACGTGCTGATTTATCAGCCTGAACTTTATCTGGCTCATCCAATGGAAATACCGAAGCTCTGGCATGGCGGCATGTCATTCCATGGGGGGCTTTTGGGCGCTGTCACAGCCATGATTGCCTATTCATGGTATGAGAAAATACCGTTACTCCGTCTTTCGGATATGTTTGCTTGCGCTACGCCAATAGGGCTGTTTTTTGGCCGGATTGCGAACTTTATCAATGGCGAGCTTTTTGGAAGAATCGGCAAAGTGCCGTGGGCCATGGAATTTCCTGGAGGCGGGGCGGTCCCACGCCACCCAAGCCAGCTATACGAGGCAGGGCTGGAAGGTTTGCTGTTATTCTTTATCCTGTTTTTTCTGGTTAGAATAGAGGCGATACGCGAGCGGCCAGGATTGCTATCTGGAATATTTCTTATAGGTTATGGCTCAAGCCGTATGTTCGTTGAGCAGTTCCGGGAGCCAGATGCGCAAATTGGCTTGCTCTTTAACCTTTTCTCAATGGGACAATTACTTAGTGTGCCGATGATAATCGGTGGTGTGGTGCTGGTTGTTTACGCATTGATCAAGCGCGAACGGACGCTGGCGGCATGACCGGTGAATTGCTTCAGGCCCTTCGCCAGCAGATAAGAGAATTTGGGCCTGTTGATATCGCAACTTTCATGAATATAGTACTGGCTCATCCCCAATATGGCTATTACATGCGGCAGGACCCATTCGGCGTAAAGGGTGACTTTACAACTGCTCCTGAAATTTCCCAGATGTTTGGGGAAATGATTGGTGTCTGGGCGGCGGATACATGGAAGAAAATGGGAGAGCCTGACGCGTTTATTCTAGCGGAATGCGGCCCTGGCCGTGGAACTTTAATGGCCGATGCCTTGCGAGCAACAACTAGAGTGGATGGGTTCCATGACGCGGTTTGCGTTCATCTCATTGAAACGAGCCCTGTGCTAAGGTCACAGCAAGAGAAAACACTCCACGCATATGAGGTTTGCTGGCATGATCATGTGAACCTGTTACCTGACGACAAGCCTGTGATTATAGTGGCCAATGAATTTTTTGATGCATTGCCGGTTCATCAGCTGGTTCATGATGCGGGAGGCTGGAAGGAAAAAGTAATAGGGCTGGATGATAACGGAAATCCGGTTTTTGGACTGGCCGATACCATTGTCTCAGAAATGATGCCGGTAATGAATGAGGGTGCAGAAATGCTCGAGGTTTCTCCTGTGCGCATGGAATACTTCCTCGAAATTGGCAGGACCGTGAAGAAGCAGGGAGGTGCGGCCCTGTTTATCGATTACGGCCACACGCATTTGGCATCTGGCGATACTTTACAGGCAGTATATAAGCATGAGTATTGTGATGTACTGGAGAATATTGGCCAGGCTGATATTACTGCGCATGTTGACTTTGCCTCCCTCCAGAAGGGAGCACAGAAAGCAGGATTGCATGATCACGGACCAGTTACTCAAGGCGAGTTTCTAAAGGCCCTTGGAATTGAATTGCGGGCTCAAATGCTTGCAAGGGTTGCCAATGAAATGCAAAGAGAAGATATTGTTCATTCTCTTTCCCGTATCATCGATGACGATCAGATGGGAAATCTGTTTAAAGTTATGGCTGTTACTGATGCTGATAGCAAATTAGTACTTGCAGGATTTTGAAATGCTTCCTTATCTCAAAGACAAAAGCTTCCTTGATGACGATCAAAAGATCTTTCACGGGTTTTTTGGCCGTGAAGGTGGCGTTAGCGAGGGTGTCTATGCCAGTCTTAATTGCGGACCCGGCACACATGATGACCCGGATAATGTAAACGAGAACAGAAGTCGGGTGGCAAAGGAAGCCGGTGTCAAAAACGAGATGCTGCTTAGCCTCTATCAGGTTCATGGTGACCTTTGCCTGAGCGTAAATGAACCTTTCTTGCAATTTGAACGTCCCAAAGCAGATGCTTTTGTAACAATGCGTCCAGGTAGAGCCTTAAGTATTTTGACAGCCGATTCCGCTCCGGTTCTTTTTTT
>CAZJRT010000090.1:0-7168 GCA_964548445.1 uncultured Pseudobdellovibrionaceae bacterium | reverse complement strand
TATTGGCAGCTGAATTTGCAGCAGGTAACAAAAAATTTCTGGAAAAACATTGGGGTGGAAAAGTCGGGGCCACAGAGATGTATTTCGCTCATTTTATGGGAGCAGGCGGGGCTACATCATTCCTTCAGGCTAAAGATGAAAACCCTCTGCACTACGGAGCCGATTTGTTTCCTAAAGAAGCAGCGGCCAACAGGAACGTATTTTATGATCCCAAGACGGGCGAACCTCGCACGCTGGCATCTATTTACGACTTTTTTGATAAAAAATTCATTTCCCCATCTAAGGGCGGTGATGTGCAGGAACTGCGTATCGCCGACAATCAGGCAAAATCTGCCTCAGGTAGTGAATTTAAATCCTGGGCCCCTTCGGTTCGCTCTTCATATGTGCATATTCTATCAGATGCACCCCGGCCCTCAGCTTCTAATTTTATGCCGTTGGTAAGCAGAGATCTACTACTGGCACCACAGGATATTTTACTGCTTGGTCTGCTAAGGGATGCAGAAGCCTGATTTTTATTGGCGATGTGATTGAAATTTCTAGCAGTTTCAGGTGGCTTGAAAGCCTTTTCTAAACAGTTAAATGTTTAAGTATAAATAAAGTTTGCCTGGCGGTAATTCATAATACCTTTCTTGACATCACTCTCTTTCGTACTAACTAAATTGATGTGTGTGGAGCTAAATTAAGGAGGTAGTTATGAGCACAATAACTCGCAAAAAACCTTCTTTAGCTGCAAATTTTGACACAAGCAGAAAACCCCAAAATGCTTGGAGCCAGAGAGCGCTAAAGCAAGGTGGTATAGGTATATTTAACTCGTTATGGCTTTGGATGCTGTATTGGTCTTTATATAGCAATCCTTCCCGCCCTATCCTGAGCCTGTAAAAAAAGAAAGCACCGGTTTTCCGGTGCTTTCACAATTGGGCAAAAACCATTTTGCTTATCTTGTAAAAATTTTTTGATCTGTTATCTTTCTCCGATAATTTTACAGAATATGGGAGAGAGCAATGACAGTAAGAAGTCGTCAGGAAATTGCAAACAGTCTTATCAGCCGTGCCGAGGCAAGAGGAGAAGGCGATAAAATGCGCCAGACTCTCAGGCAACTTTTTAAGAAAACAGCTGAGGATTTCAAGCCTCATGCAAAAGCAGTTTTCATGGCCAGAAAACAGGATGGACAAGCGAGATCAATTCGTGCGCTTAATCTGATTGCGGAGCTGGAAGGTCTGGATGTTCGTTATACAGACAACGCAGCTACACCAGTCGCTCCGCCACAAATTCTAAAGCTTTAATCAGACGCTTAGCTTAGCCTTTTTTGGGTAAGTCCAGCTTGATATGCAGATCTTTTAGCTGCTCCTTCGATACTTCCGAAGGGGCCCCCATCATTGGGTCCTCATACTGGCCGTTCATGACGAAGGCACCAACTTCTCGCAGGTTGGTTTCTCCTGAAAGCAGCATGACTATACGATCAATGCCGAACGCGCAGCCACCGTGCGGCGGAGCGCCGAACTGAAACGCTTTGTAAAGCGCGGAAAAGCGCTTTTTAACCTCTTCAATGTCATAGCCGACAATGTCAAAGGCTCTGGCCATTGTTTCGGGTTCGTGGTTACGGATCGCTCCCGACGACAGCTCATTCCCGTTGCAAACGCAGTCATACTGGAATGCTTTGATTTGCAGCGGATCTTCAGAATTAAGAGCGGCCAGTCCGCCTTGCGGCATAGAAAACGGGTTATGTGAGAAATCAACCTTGCCGGTTTTTTCGTCGAGCTCGAACATCGGGAAGTCAACGATCCAGCAGAATTTGTAAGCGCCGGTTTCACGTATGCCCATGTCGTCGCAGATTTTATCTCTTGCCTTGCCCGCAAGTTCTACAACTCGCTTTTCAATATCGCACATGAAAAATACGGCGTCGCTGTCTTCTGTGCCTGTCAGGTCGCGAAGCTGTTGTTGAGCTTCGGATGGAACAAATTTGGCAATCGGGCCTTTGCCCTCGCCAGCTTCAAAGACAATATAACCCATACCCGGCGCGCCTTCACCTTGTGCCCAGGAATTAAGCTTGTCGAAAAAGCTGCGAGGTTTGTCAGATACTTTGGGAGCACGAATAGCACGGACTACGCCACCTTTGCCAATTACGTTTTTAAAGGCATTAAAGGTTACGTCTTCACGTGCAAAAACTTCCGTCACATCGGTTATCTCAAGTGGATTGCGCAAATCCGGTTTGTCTGAGCCGTATTTCATCATGGCATCAGCATATGATAGACGCGGGAATGGAGTCGGTGTTACAGCATGTCTGGTTCCGGTCCAGTCAGAAAATTCTTCAAAAACGCCTGCAATTACGGGTTCCATTGCCGCGAACAAATCATCCTGGGTTATAAAACTCATTTCAACGTCGAGCTGATAATGTTCGGCCAGACGGCTTGCCCGGCTGTCTTCATCACGGAAGCATGGTGCGACTTGAAAATAGCGGTCAAATCCCGATCACATAAGCGACTGTTGGAATTGCTGAGGAGCTTGCGGCAGAGCGTAAATCTTGCCGGAGTGTAATCTTTACGGAACAAGAAAGTCTCTTGCGCCTTCAGGGCTCGATGCGGTCAGGATCGGGGTCTGAAACTCCTGAAAGCCTTCATCCCACATTCTTTTGCGTATGGCGGCGACCACGTCGTTTCTAAGACGTATTTTCCTTTGCATGCTTTCGCGGCGTAAATCAAGGTAGCGGTAGGCCAGACGGATATCTTCGCCTGCGCCATCTTCTTCGGCTACCTGAAACGGAATAACCTCTGCGGAAGAGCGCATGTCGGCTTCATCTATATAGACTTCTATGTCGCCTGTTGAGAGCTTGTGGTTCTCTGTGCCTTCTGCCCGTGCCTTAACCCGCCCGGTCAATGTGACTACGGATTCATTTCGCCAGCGGTCTACTTCGTCTATCAATGGAGAATCCTGATCAACTACACATTGGGTGACGCCATAGGTGTCTCGCAAATCTATAAAAAGCACGCCCCCATGGTCGCGCTTGCGATGTATCCATCCCGAAAGACGGATCGTTTCACCAATATTTTCTTTTCGCAGATCTCCGCATGTATGCGTACGGTAAGGATGCATGCCGCTCATTATTAACTCTTCATTAGTTGCTAATTGAAAACTGTTGATTTATAGCGGTCTGGTGGCAAAGTCACAAAGGAAAAATTTTTTACGGCAAAAAACTTTGAGTATTCTTCGTGCAAAGGTATAAGTTGCCGGAAAATAATATGGACAGATGTAATGCTAATCACCGGACAGGAACAACTTAACGAGTTCTGCTCAAAATTATCTTCTACGGAATTTATTACTGTAGATACGGAGTTCTTGCGGGAGAAAACTTACTATCCCCTGCTATGTTTAATCCAGGCCAGCGGTCCTGACGGACAGGCGGCGGCGATAGATCCGCTTGCCGGGGATCTTGATCTCGAGCCTTTCATTGATGTCCTGAAGAATCCTGATGTCCTTAAAGTTTTTCACGCTGCCCGGCAGGATCTTGAGATTTTTTATAATGTCTGCGGTGCGATTCCGGCACCAATATTCGATACTCAGATAGCAGCAATGGTTTGCGGCTTTGGTGATTCTGTTGGCTATGAAAATCTGGTCCGGAACATCTTGGGTCGTAAGCTGGATAAATCGGTGCAGTTTACCGATTGGTCAAGGAGGCCGCTAAGTCAGAGGATGCTTGATTATGCGCTTGGGGATGTAACCCATTTGATCGACATCTACAAGAAACTTTCTAAAGAAATCGAAAAGCGCAATCGCATTAGCTGGCTGAAGCAGGAAGAAGCGGTGCTGGCCAATCCCGCCACCTACCATGTCGATCCCCGTGAAAGCTGGAAGCGGGTGAAGATCCGTTCTAACAACCGGCTAACATTAGCTGCCTTAAGGGAGTTGGCCGCCTGGCGTGAAGTAGAAGCGCAAAGGCGTAATAGTCCCCGTAACTGGGTGATGAGGGATGACGTACTGGCTGATATTGCTGTTTTGATGCCGAAGAACAAAGAGTCTCTGGCCAAGGCCAGAGGGATTACACAGGATCTGGCTAACGGCAAAACAGGTGAAAAATTGCTGGACCTTATACGTGCAGCCAGAGACTTGCCCAAGGAAGAATGGCCGTTGCCTAAAGCCCGCAAAGAGCCTTTGCCGCAGGATCTAACGCCAGTTCTTGAAATGCTTCGCATGCTTTTACGTATTAATAGCGCTGAACAGGAAGTGGTTCCGAGAATGGTAGCTTCAAATGATGAGCTCGAAGAACTCGCTGTAAGAGATGATGCAGAAATTCCTGCAATGTCAGGGTGGCGCTTTGAAGTTTTTGGGCGGGATGCTTTGGCGCTAAAACATGGGAAGATGAGCCTTAAACTGGAAAATAATCAAATCAAAAAGATAGACCTTGCCTATTAAGGTTTTATTAAGACTCTCTTGTGTTTTTCATAATAAAGGTTGCTTTTTTTCTATAACCCTGATATAAAAAAGCGTAAGTTCAGGATTATGATTAATCGGAAGGGGAAGATTATGAGTAGAATAGTTCACATTTCAAACCGGGTAGTTACGGACCCCGAAAAAGCGAGTGGTGGATTAGATAATACGATTAAATCCTGCCCCGGCTTTGACCAGATTGTTCGTATCGGCTGGAGTGGTGTTCTGGTTGATGATAAGGATTTCAAGAAAAATCCGGAGAACTTTATTCACGTGTCTAAATGTGAATTCATGGATAGGGAATTCGAATTTGTGGTAGTGGACGCCCCTAAAAATATGTTCGCTGGATTTTATAACAGCACAGCAAACGAACTTATATGGGCTCTTACACACCGACGTGCTGGACTGATGCAAAGTGACAAGGAATCTCGTCAGCACTATATAAAATGGAATAAGATAATCGCCGGTATTGCTGCCGAACATATTAATCCCTCAGATAAAGTCATGGTGCATGACTATCATCACATGCCTCTGGGGCAGGATCTGCGTAGAAAAGGCGTGGATAATGCCATTGGAATCATGATGCATACTCCGCTTATCGAGCAATCTACTATTGAGCGCGCGAAAAAGCTTGATTCTTCAGCAGCTAATTTTGCCAAAAAGCTTTTTACGGAGGATCTGTTCTATTATGACATGGTTGGTATTCAGGCGCCCCGCGACGTTGCTGAATGGCAAAAGGTTATGGGGGCTGACCCTTCGCAAATAGTAACCGCTAACCCTTATGAACGGCACGTGATTTCCAATGGTAATGGCAAACACACAATCGCCATGGTGGCTCCTGCTGTAGGCGATTTTGATTACAACCGGAAAATCGCACGCGATAACATGAAGCGCCCAGAAATTCTCAAGTTTATGTCTGAGGTATTTAAAGATAAAAGACGGAAGCTGCCGGATCTTGTCTCTGGTGATCGGGTCGACCATTCCAAGGGTTTGCCAATGAAGATGGCAGCTATTCGTGTCGCTATTGAAGAGATGTGCGTCAAGCCAAAAGATATTCATTTGCTTCAGGCTGTCCAGTGGGGACGAGATGCAGTGAACGGCTATAGGGAAGAGAGACAGGAAACAGAAGAAGCTTACACCAAACTCCGACGCGATTTCGGTAATGTTGCTTACATCCCGTATTTTAAAGGACAGGGCATGTATGAGCCGGAAGGAACGGAGCTTAGAGGCTTGCCGCAGGAAATTCTTTTCTCAATGTATGCTTATGCCAGAGGCGGAATGTTTACCTCTAAAATCGATGGACAACATCTGGGACCTTGCGAATTTTATGCATGTACCAGACCGGAAGATCCCGGTGTGCCAATCCTGACCAACACTTGCGGAGCGGCAGTTCCCTTCAGGGAAGCGGCAATTATTGTAGAGCCTAATGAAGAATCCATCGCCAAGGGGATTGTAGAGTTAAAAGAGATGTCAAAGGAAGAGCGGAAAGCCAGATACGAAAAGGCTATGGAGGTGATCCATACCAATACTAATGAGCGCTGGCTGACCGAACTGGTGAAGGCTACTGATGAAGGATACAAGCTCAGACTTGATCCCAGCTAGGAAAACCAATATAGGTAAATTATGCTAATAATAGAGGGTGTTTCCAGATGAGTTCCAGAGAGAGCACGGCTGAAATTTGTCTTTTTAGTGAGGTTACGGAAAAAGCAGCTCCTGCTAATGATTTTGAATTATTAAAACTGGATCTCGATCCGCTGACGGTATTTCCTGATGCTCCCAAACCGGGGTTCTAGGAATTGGCAGATATATACTAAAAGTTATATTAAGCAAGTATCACTTGCGGAAATTTGAAATCGGCATTATGGCTAATTACTATGGAACATAAAACCCGGACACTGCTATTGGTCAGACACGCGGAGGCAGAGACTTCTGGCTTCCAGACAGATAGCGCAAGGCAGTTGACCGAAAAAGGCCGTTACGATGCATATGGTCTTGGAGTTTATCTTCGTGAGAATGATATCATTCCTGAAATGGCAATATGTTCTCCCGCTATCAGAACCCGTCAGACACTACATGGAATTCTGGAATCTATAAGCATAGCTTATCGTGAATATCCGGAAGGTTTATATGATGCGCAGGCAAGACATCTTTATGAGTGGACCAAAGGGGTTGAGAGCCGGCACAGAGTAGTTTTAATTATAGGGCATAACCCGGCCGTACATATCTATGCCCGCTCACTGGCTGGTTCGCTCTCTGTAAAATCTCCAGAACGTTTTATTTCTTACCCTCAGGGCACGATGACGGCTTTCGATTGTGATTGCGAAAGTTGGCGCCAGCTTAATCCGGGGAAAAACAGATTAACTGATTATGTTACTCCGGAAGACTACAGAAAGCTTGCATCATTAGAAGATTCTGCAGTTTCATCCTGAGTATTGTCTTCCTCCATTAGTCCAAGAACTTCACGTGCCAGCGGTACAGAAACAGGGCGTTTTTGCTGCATTGCGGCTTTGTCGATCATGTCTACAAGTGTTCTTGCTGCGACGAATGATCTTTCTATCCTGGATAATGTATAGTTTAAAACTTCAGCGCTAATTCTCAGTTGCCTATCCGAGAACATTTTCACAAGTACTGCAGCCAGCAGGCAATCATCTGGCGCGAGAATTCCGGTTGCCGGGGCAGCTCTTAATCTGGATGCCAGATCCCGAAGGCAAAAGTCCTGTCGTACGGGAGCTTTGCGCATGGTCAT
>CAZJRT010000089.1:0-7194 GCA_964548445.1 uncultured Pseudobdellovibrionaceae bacterium | reverse complement strand
CCTTCATCCCTGCCCTTCCAATCGAAAGCATTATTCCAGCTTTCTATATCTTTCATCCTGTGGCGCAACAAGGGATCGTAACACTTCGCCATAACCAAAATCGCCCCAGGCGAAGCGGGATCATCTGCCTGACCGCTTTCTACGGAAAAGAACACAGCGGTCAGAGCTGTTTTTTCAGCCTCACTTTCAAGGCGCAATGAAACCATCCCCGGATTAAGGGTATCAACTTCTGAATTAATACCGATATCACTTAAAGTTTTCTGACATGAGGTAGCATATTCAAGTACTTCGACATAATTAGGTATGTCATTACCAAAACTGGCACTAACAGCTTTTTTCAAGCTGTCCTTAAAACCACTGGAATTCGATTCGCCCGACATGCTTGTCACCGGTTTTTATTGATTTATTACAGGGTCACAAATTTATCGGATATGACAATATTTTTTGCAAAAAATTTTTTCATTTTAATGGAACATCAAAACTGAAAAACAGTTGGACAGGATACGACAAATAAGGGGTGCTCCCTCTTCTTCGGAAGATAGCTGAGAAATACCCTCTGAACCTGAGTCCGGTTAATGACGGCGAAGGGATATTTGTCAAGCCCCGCACTTCATCATGGATGAGTGCGGGGCTCTTTTATATTTCAGTTATCTATTTTTATTAATCTTCGCGGTGTGTTTTTTCCATCCGCTCGTGACGTTCCTGTGCTTCAAGCGTCAGGGTGGCGATGGGTCGAGCATCCAGTCTGGCAACTGAAATAGGCTCTCCTGTTTCTTCGCAATAGCCATACTCGTCTGGATCGATACGCATTAGCGCTTCATTAATTTTGTTTATCAGCTTTCGTTCGCGATCACGCGTGCGAAGCTCCAGAGCATGGTCTGTTTCAGCCGCCGCCCGATCGGCAAGATCCGGTTTTTGAAGCTCGGTTCCCTGAAGGGTATTTTCTATTGTTTGCTGGGATTCTTTAAGAAGTTCTTCCCTCCATGCAATAAGTTTCTGGCGAAAATATTCCAGCATTACCGGATTCATAAATTCTCCCTCGTCTTTTTGGGGATCATAATCCGGAGGAACCGTTACATTACTGGTATTGGTCATTTTGCAAAGCCCTTGTATAACCTTAAAAAACAGACAGAAGATTATAAGTCGACAGACAGGGTACGACAAGTCCTAAAAAGACATTCCGCTCTCAGCCTCATTTCGGACCTTATCCATACTGACGCGCATTTTGGCCAGCTCCACCTGTGCCCGCAAATCTATCTCGTCCATTATTGCTATCATCTCGGGATCCTGAACTCTTTCCCTGTGGGAAGCGACGACATCAGCTATATCAACCATATGTCCCACGGTAAGATTCCCGGTAAGCATTGCCATCTTTATTCCCTCAAGGCCATCTAAAATCTTGTTGGAGCGTTCACGCATACGGCGACGCGCTGCTCTCTCAGTCGGATCTTCAGCCGCCTGTACACTAAGCAGAGAGTCGACACTGGCGATCTGGTGCGTCGCACCGCTTTCCGCCGGCGAGGATGTTTTCCTGGTCATGAATTGCTCAAAACTGGAATCTCCTCCCGAGACTTTGCCTTTCTTCTTTGCTGGCGTGGAATCTTGCGTTCTTTTAGGACCTTCGATTTTCATAGAAAACACCTTATTTATCTTCAGTTTTCATTATAGCTCAAATACGCCCGGCTTGCAGGCATGAATTTCTATTTTCTCTTTCATATTTATAACCACCTGCCCCAATGACCAAAACTGGCACGAAATTCGCATGGCACTTTGCGGATAGAAGTATTCGCCAAAGGAGCAAAACCATGAGCATGAACAATCTGGGCAGGAAAATCCTGGACTACATGCCGGATAAAAATGATTTATTTGAGGCTGCATGGCTCGTCCTGATCATGAGCATGGCCCTGATAGGTTTTGCCAATATCTCTCATGCAAAGACCTCACGCATCAAAGATATCGTAGCTATCGAGGGCGTAAGGGATAACATGCTGGTTGGTTATGGCCTTGTCGTAGGCCTCAACGGCACAGGTGATTCTCTTAATAATTCTCCATTTACCGAACAAAGCCTGATCGCAATGCTGGAACGACTTGGCGTGAACATTCGCGATCAGAACCTTAACACCGGCAACGTAGCTGCGGTAATGGTGTCGGGCACCCTGCCCCCGTTTTCCAATCAGGGCTCGCGCATAGACGTAACAGTATCAGCGCTGGGCGACGCGGAAAGCCTGCAAGGCGGTACGCTTTTAGTTACCCCGATGATGGCAGCTGACGGCGAAGTTTATGCCGTAGCGCAAGGACCGGTAGCAATTGCAGGATTTTCATTTCAGGGAGAAGCGGCAACTGTTACCCGCAATATTCCAACCAGTGGCCGAATCGCCAACGGAGCGATAGTAGAGCGCGAAGTTAAGTTTGATTTAGAAGCACTTGGCTCCATTCGTTTAGCATTGCGCAATCCGGATTTCACTACAGCTCGCAGAATCGCCAGGGCTATCAACGGATTCATGTCGGCAGAAATTGCCGTGGCTGAGAACTCGGCAAGCGTAAAGCTGAAAAAGCCCAAGAATTATGATGGTTCTCTGGTCGATCTGGTCACTGATATTGAACAGCTCCCTGTGGAACCGGACATGATCGCCAAAGTCGTGATCGACGAAAACTCCGGCGTAATCGTAATGGGATCTGATGTAAGAATTTCTCCAGTGGCCATAGCGCAAAGCAACCTTACCGTACAGATACGCGAAGCTTCACAGGTATCACAGGCCAACCCGTTCGCCCAGGCTGGCCAGACCGTAGTCGTCCCGCGAACTGAACTGGACGTCAACCAGGGCGATGACAGCAAGCTGGCGATGCTGGACACCGGAGTCACGCTGCAGGAACTCGTGACCGGTCTAAACCGCCTCGGCGTATTGCCTCGCGACGTAATAACAATTCTTCAGGCCATCAAGGCAGCCGGAGCGCTGCAGGCCGAAATCGAAACGATGTGATGAGGATGTAAGACATGGACATGATCAAACAGGATACATCACTGGCAATTCTTCAGGCGGCACAATCAGACGCACAGCGCGCAGCCAGCAATCTCAGAGGAACTGGCAATGAAAAAGCGATAGAGGAAAAAGCCAGGGAATTCGAAGCAGTCTTTCTTTCAGCCATGCTCAAGCCAATGTTCGAGCAGATCGAGGTGGATAGCACTTTTGGTGGCGGCAAGGGAGAAGAAGTTTTTCGCGGTCTGATGATTCAGGAGTACGGAAAAATGATTTCCGAAACCGGGTCAGTTGGAATTGCCGAACATGTCAAAGCCGAACTTTTACGGATACAGGAGGGAGCAAACAATGCCTAGCACAATGAACGTAAAGGGCAGTCCTGCCAAAGATAACATCAAGCCTGGCGTAATACTGGCCAGAGAGCCTTCCCGCGCCATGCAGGAAATGATGGATATCATTGATCATCTTCATGGAATTATTGACGAAGAGACCAGAGCGCTGGAAAACGCCGACACCAAAACCTTCCTTGGGCTTCAGGAAGAAAAGCTTATAGCGGCTCAGGCATATCATGATGGCGCCACACAAATCATCCAACGCAAGGCAGAATTTGCGGATGTCAGAGAGACTTTCAAAAAGCACCTCGAGAAAAAACAAAAGTCTTTTAACGCCAGCGTCGAAAGCAACATGAAAAGAATTCGAAGTGTAAGCAAAGGGATCCAAAGGATCTCGAACCTGCTGATGGAAAACGCCCGCGAACAGGGTCAAAAGATGCAAACCCTTAACTATAACCATGGCGGCAAATTCGAAAACACAGCAAACAAAACTGTTTCGATAGGAATTAATGAATCAGCTTAAGAGCTTGGAAGGATAACTATAGATGGAAAATATAGCGTTTCACACGGCAGCGATTAAAACAGGCGGCAGCAACGGGTCCGCCAACTCCTCTGCCCTATCAGGTTCCGGCAAGGGCGTCATGGCACTGGGCGGCGGAATGAATTTCTTTGACCTGATGTTCGCTCGACTGGCCGGAGCAGGAACATCTGAAATCACTAAAGGCTCTCAATCCGGAGCTCTTAAAGCCAGCAATCTTTTATCAGATGTAAAGGTAACGGAGCTGCCAGATGGTACACTCGGCGTTTCCTTGGGAGAAAACGGACTCGACCTGGAAGCCTCTGAACTTCTTACAACGAAAACCGATAGCAATCTTCTTAAGGATATTAGCGCGAAAAAGAAGTTCCTTGAATTTCTGGATACGCTTCTTGCCGGCATTCCTGAAGGTGAAAAACCTGCCATAGATCTGTCAGGAAAACTGACTAAAAAAGATCTTCTTAACTCTGCAACAGCTGAATTCCCAGGTCTGATTGCTACCGGCCTCAAGCCCGGACAGCTGGCAACAGCCATGGAAAAATTCGGCCGTGACATTCTGCAGCAATACGAAGGAAATGAAGAAATTCAGGGGGTAATAGTGGGCCTCATTAAAATGATGCCGCCTCAATCCAATAGCGGATTTGATGCCATCATTATGCCCAAAGCCCTATTCGTATCCAAAGATGGAAACGGAACCCCCATGACCGGCCAGGCAGCGTCGTCCTCCCCCTCATCCGGACAGACAGCGCCGGCCGGTCCACTTTCTCTTAATGGTCAGGGATCAAGCTATAATCCCATGACTCCGCTTACAGCAGATGAAGCAATGCTTGCCGCCGCTGCCAAAGGAAAAGGCGGGCAGGAGATTTCCGGCAAAGTTGCCGGCATGGAAACTCTGGCTGGCAAAGGAGGCGAAAAAGCTGATGCAGCTAGCGCCAGTTTTGCTTTCCTGAGTGGTTTCGAATTCCCTTTTCCGGGAGATATTTTCTCCGCAGATAACTGGAGCGATCCCGTTCTGGACAAACTTGGCATGCAGTCGCCCGGTCAGAACACCTCTCATCAGGCAAGTCTGACGCAAATGGTAACGCAGGCCCCTCAGGCAGGATCGGCACATCCCTCGACCCAGATTGTCGCGGCACATCTGCAAAAAATGGCCGCTAACAGTGACACAAGAAACATGACTTTGGATATGGATCCGCCTGATCTGGGCCGGGTAAAAGTGCAGATGGAATACAACGTCAAAGAAAAAACGGTTAAAGCGCACATGCTGATCGAGAAGCCCGAGACTTATCTCATGCTTCAGCGCGACTCGCATGCACTGGAACGCGCACTGCAGGAAGCAGGACTCGAAGTTGGAGGCGAGTCGCTCGAATTCGAGTTAGCCCAGGACGGGCAGGACTTTACCCACGACGGAAGTCATGACGGAAATTCTAATGGCTATTCCAGCGGCGGTGAAACCGGCGGCGAGGAAATCGAGGTCATCGAGACCACGATGAACTGGTATATCGATCCGGAAACAGGCGCGCAGCGTTATGACCTGCTCGTATAGAACACAAAGGAAGGAAGACGGAAATGAGTAGTATGACAGCAAATCCCGTCACAGTTGACGCGGCTCTGAAACAGCAACAACAAACTAATCAAACTGTTGCCGGTCTGGCCGAGGACTTCACGCAGTTTCTTAGCCTGTTGACCACCCAGTTACGCCACCAGGATCCGATGAACCCGATGGATTCAAAGGAATTTACAAACCAGCTGGTCCAGTTCAGCCAGGTAGAGCAACAGATTAATTCGAACAAGAAGCTCGACAGTCTTGTGCAAATGCAGCTATCGAATTCTTTTGGAGCCTCCCTTGGTTATGTTGGCCTTGATATCAATTACCTGTCCGGCGAATTCAATTTTGATGGCCAGAATCCGGTCAGCATTGATTACGCACTGAATGAATCTGCAACAAGTTCGCAGATGTTCATTCTCGATGAAAAAGGCTCGGTAGTTTACTCCCAGAAAGCGGAAACAGCCGCCGGAGCCCACAGCTTCGTATGGGACGGCAAAACCGTCGGTGGCAAGGCTCTTGAACCTGGCACTTATCAGGTAAGAATCGATGCTCTGGATGCTGAGGGCGAACTGATTGAAAACAGCACCGTGGTTTCCGGTCGCGTAAACGGCGTCGAAACCCAGAACGGCTCGCTGTTTCTGGTGGTCGGCAAGCGCGCAGTACCGCTAAGCAACGTCCTTAAAGCGAACGAGCCCGGCTTCATTCAGGTTGCTGACGATACTGAAGAAACCGGAGGAACACAGGAAACTGGCGAAGGAACAGGAGAGGAGACAATCTGATGAGTCTGTTCGGATCGCTTTATACCGGCGCCGCCGGAATGATGGCCCAGTCGAAATCTACAGCGATGGTGGCCCAGAACGTGGCGAACGCCTCAACTACGGGATACAAACGTTCAGAAGCTTTCTTCCATGAACTGGTCACAACCGGCCAGAACGGAACCTGGTCAGGTCCCGGCTCGGTCAAAGCCTCCAAGGTCCTGCGCGCCGAGCAGCAAGGCGCGATCCGCAGCACGGATTCAGATACTGACGCCGCCATTGCAGGCACAGGCTTTTTCGCCGTAAAACGCACCTTGGGCGACACTGAATATGCCTATACGCGTAACGGCTCCTTCAGAGAAGACGCCGATGGATTTTTACGCAACAGCTCAGGCATGATCCTTCATGCATGGGCATTCGCGGAAGAAGAGACTATTCCGTTAGGCTCGCTGGGCTCGCTGGAACCTGTTCAGGTTAACGTGGTGGATTCGTCGCCGATACCAACAACGCAGGCGACTTTCGCGCTCAATCTTGACGCAGGCGAAGATCCGGTAGATTTGCATACGACTGGCCCTGGTCAGTTACCTGCAACCGGAGCTACCACTCATTACAACAGAACCTTGACCGTATATGACTCTCGTTCGATTTCGCAAACTGTAACCGCCGATGATATCGCTCATGATGTTACTTTTGAATTCCGCCATATCGTCGGCCCGATGGCTCACTTTACGTCTAACACCTCATCCCAACTGGAACTGTCTGATAATCTGGTTTCAGGAAGTGGGCCTACACCATCTATTGCGGACGGCGATACTTTTACTATTGATGTCACCCCTTCCGAAACCGCTGTCGAAGAAGGCGCCGTTGCCTCAGGACCGTTAACCATTACATTTGTAGAACCGGCCACAGGCGATGATCCGGCCAATGGACAAGTCGCAACGGTCGCGGGATTGATACAAGCTATAAAATCCTATGGAACCGGCGATGAATTGCATGAGCGAATTAATCATGAAGGCCGTCTTCTGGTACAGGCAGCACATCCTGC
>CAZJRT010000088.1:0-7314 GCA_964548445.1 uncultured Pseudobdellovibrionaceae bacterium | reverse complement strand
GCGATTAGCCATATATTAAACGTATTTCTGCCTTTATAGTCGGGAAATAGTTCCATTAGATCCAACAATACTCATTAAGCCTGAAATGCCAAAAACGATCTTTTTTCCTGTATGAATGCCATATTACGAGTTCATGAAAAATTTGTCCACGCCCGACGCTTTAAGTATTGCAGGCTTTCCCCAGTGAGAAGCAATTATTTTTTTATCCATAATACCGAAAAGTTGTTAATAATCAGATACTGCAAAAATTTTTTCACAGGATATCTTCGTTTGACCATTGTGTGGTAAAAATAAGGCTCGTGTTGAGGATTTTGATTACGATGCTAACCGGAACGACTTGGTATAAATATGCATTTGTATGCAGAGATGATGGTGGGGCAGAAGGGCCGGACCAGCCCGGAGGTCCTTTGGATGAGGAGGGCAAGCCACAAACGGGCTTGTTGCTTAAAGCCAGACCGCGCACAAAGAAGCCGGCAATGTATAAGGTGCTTTTGCTTAATGACGATTACACCCCGATGGATTTCGTCGTGTATATACTTGAGAGATTCTTTGGTAAAAACAAGCAGGAAGCCACTGAAATTATGCTGCATGTCCATCGCCGGGGCGTAGGTATTTGCGGCATTTACACCTATGAAGTTGCTGAGACCAAGGTTAATCAGGTGATGGATTTTGCAAGGGCCAATGAGCAGCCACTGCAATGCACCATGGAAAAGGAGTGAGAGTTATCGAATATCAGGTGAGAGGAGAAAATTTTCCTTGTTCATTGATATCGGATAATCTGATCGCCCAAAACGGAGTGACTAATGTTATCGAGAAATCTAGAACAGACTTTGCACAGGGCTCTTGCGACGGCCAATGAACGGCATCATGAGTATGCAACGCTTGAACACCTGCTGCTCGCGCTGACAGAAGATCAGGATGCGATGGCTGTATTGAGGTCTTGTGGTATTTCCCTGCCTGACTTGAAAGATCAGTTGTCCCATTATCTGGATCATGAGCTGGCTTACCTGATTGATCACGGTACAGAGGAAGCAAAGCCAACAACGGCTTTTCAGCGAGTTTTGCAAAGGGCGGCTATACATGTTCAGTCTTCTGGGCGAGAGGAAGTAACCGGGGCTAATGTTTTGGTGGCTTTGTTTTCTGAGCGGGAAAGTCATGCTGTCTTTTTCCTTCAGGAACAGGACATGACCCGTTTTGACGCGGTCAATTATATATCACACGGCATTGCCAAGGTTCCGGGGCAGGCCGAACAGTCCATGCGTACGCCTACCGGCGCAGAACAGCAGGAAGATGAAAAGCCTGTTAAAACCGGGAAGGAAGCTTTGGATGCCTATTGCATTAATCTCAATGAAAAAGCCAGACGTGGCCGGATCGATCCGCTGATTGGCCGGGAAAAGGAAATTGATCGTACTATCCAGATTCTATGTCGGCGTCAGAAAAACAACCCGCTTTATGTTGGCGACCCGGGGGTTGGCAAAACAGCAATAGCTGAAGGACTGGCCAAAAACATTATTGAAGGCGATGTGCCTGATGTCCTTAAAGATTGCACGATTTTCAATCTTGATATGGGAACGCTACTCGCAGGCACCCGTTACAGGGGGGATTTTGAAGAACGCCTGAAGGCGGTGCTTTCGGAGCTGCAGTCCTATGATGGTTCTATTCTTTTCATTGATGAAATTCATACAGTGATAGGTGCAGGGGCCACATCAGGCGGAGCGATGGATGCATCAAATCTGCTAAAGCCTGCTTTATCGAGCGGAAGCCTGCGTTGTATCGGTTCGACTACCTATAAGGAATATCGTAATCATTTCGAAAAAGATCGGGCTTTGGTGCGACGCTTTCAGAAGATCGATATTTATGAGCCCTCAATTGAGGACACTATAAAAATCCTCAAAGGACTCAAGCCCTATTACGAAAAGCATCATCATGTGAAATTCACCAATGATGCAATCAAGACTGCCGTAGAACTATCTGCTCGCTATATAAGTGATCGGAAATTACCGGATAAGGCTATCGATATTATTGATGAAGTAGGTGCTGCCCAAAAGCTGTTACCTCCTTCAAAGCGCAAGAAAAGTATAAGTGTTAAAGATATTGAGGGCGTTGTGTCTGCCATAGCCCGAATTCCGGCGCGTACCGTCACCAAGAACGACGCAGAAGCTTTGCAAAATCTTGATCGGGATCTCAAGACTCTTGTTTTTGATCAGGATCCGGCAATTCAAACCTTGTCCGATTCAATTAAACTGTCACGGGCCGGCTTGCGTGAACCTGAAAAACCAATCGGCTGTTACCTGTTCTCCGGACCTACCGGCGTTGGCAAGACGGAAGTGGCTCGACAACTTGCAAGCACTATGGGACTTGAACTGATCCGCTTTGATATGAGCGAATATATGGAGCGTCATGCTGTTTCTCGGCTGATTGGCACACCCCCGGGCTATGTGGGTTTTGAGCAGGGCGGACTGCTGACAGATAAGGTCGATCAGCATCCGCATAGTGTGTTGCTTCTTGACGAGCTGGAAAAAGCGCATCCGGATCTGTTCAATATTCTTTTGCAGATTATGGATTACGGCAAGCTTACCGATAACAATGGCAAGTCAGTCGATTTTCGCAACGTAATACTGATCATGACTACCAATGCCGGAGCTCAGCAACTCGCCAAAGCGCCGATGGGTTTTGAGCGTAATACCCGGGCCGACGATGATGAGGAAGAGATCAAACGCATGTTCTCCCCCGAATTTCGTAACCGGCTGGATGCAATTGTGCCGTTTCAGTCTCTTGGAACGGATACTATCAAAAGGATTGTCGATAAGTTCATCATGCAACTGGAGGCGCAACTTGCTGACAAGGGCGTATCAATACAGCTTGATGATGAAGCGAGAAGCTGGCTGGCGCGTACCGGTTATGACCCATCCATGGGAGCTCGTCCTCTGGCCAGAGTTATTCAGGAAAAAGTCAAGCGGCCACTGGCCGAAGAATTGTTGTTTGGCCGATTGAAGCGCGGGGGCACGGTAGTCATCGAGCTTGAAGGGGATAACCTTGTTTTCAAATATGAAGATGACGGCAACTCGACGGACAAGAAAACACCGGTGACCGTTTCAAGAAGCTGATGCTAGCTCTGAGATGGTAGAGGGGGAGGGCCGTAAGCTGTTGGCGGTTTGATGTTTTCTATCGGGTTTACCGGATGGTCTAGCAGGCTCCTGGAACTTTCGCCGTCGTAAACCTTTCGTATCTTCCAGTTTTTGGGCTCACCGTCAATGACATAAACATCGCAGTTTCCCGGTGTTTCCAACTCCTTCCAGGTATCGAGGCCGTAAAGCTTAAACCAGTTCATAATGAAAGCCTTCATTACGGCGCCGTGAGAGACGATCAGGAAATCTCTCCTGCCCTCAAGAAGGTCCCTTGAAAAAGAACCGTCGAGAAAATGCTGGACGCTTTGCAACGTCTCGCGAGGGGCCTCTCCCAGAAATGTCTTGTTGTTGAAGGCGTCCCGTAAATAAAGATCTCGTGAGAATTCGGCAAAAGTTCTGGCCAAAAATCTTTTAATCGGGTTTTTAATGGAGTTAATGGAAGCCAGAAAACCAAAGTTCTGCTCATTAAGGCGTGGATCGACATGCCATTTCGGCTTCTGATCTTTGAAAAAATCACCCGCGCCTTGCAGGATTCCTGAATAGGTTTGTTGTGATCTTAAATGCTGGCTGGTCCAGACCAAAGGCCACTCGTTGAAACTTTCCCGCTTAAAATAATCGCGCAGGAACTGACCGCATTTTATGCTTAAGTGATCTTTTTCCGGATCAAGAGGCACACGAGAATCTCCATGTCTGTGATAGTTCACCGGATCTTTCTGGCCCATCGACGGAGCGTGTCTGATTAGTATAATGCGCATTATTGTTTTACCGTGCTATAAGCACCTCATAGAAATGATAAGTTCCAGCCGGTGGGTTGTTGGTAGAGGAGCCCTCAAAGCATCCGGATCGAACTTTCTGATAATCGGTGGCTGTATCGCCTATCTCACTGTGATTAACATAGTTTCCGGTAAATTTCGCGGAGGCAGCATTGTCGTGCCAGGCGTCGCCTCCTTCCTGTAATGGAAGACCGTCGGGAAGATTAAAGCCAAGCTTCTTGTTCAGTTCCTCGCATATGGTTTTCTTGATATAAGGAAGGATCAAGACGAGCTCTTCGGTGCCCGTATTGCCATCCGTATCGCAATTGGCTTCTCCTGTTCCGACATAAGCAACGCATGAAGAGCCGGTAAAGAGCCAGGTTTTATAGTGGTCTTTGGTTTTGTGATCTGTAACAAGCCAATCTTCTGAAGGGATCACATAAGATAAACCTCCTCCTCCCAAAGAAAAAATCTTGCAGCTTTCGGATGAGCAATTACCGTTTGTGTATCCGGACACTATCGAGTTTTCAAAACTAATCTGGGAATCGGAAATACCGTCTATTCTCATTGCCTGAATGGTTCGTCTGACTCCGGAAGAAAACTGAAGTATTTCAGTTGCATTGTTTTTTGCAACTTCGTGAGAAAGTAATTCAGGATCGCCGCCACGCATATTTTCAGCAACAACAAACCCCAGAGCAGCGAAGAGTCCTACTGCAACCATCAGCCAGATCATTACGCTGCCTGATTCATATTTTCGGTGCGTTTTCATACTTTTGATTCTATTATTAAAATGGAAAATACCGGTTTTTATTAATTCATAGCTTAACTGTAGATATGGAACCTGGAAAGATCAATATACTCATAGCCGATGATAACGAGGTGAGCCGAGGCCTTTTAATCGGTATCGTCAGGACCCAGGGTTATAATGCGCTGGAAGCTTCTGATGGTAGTGAAGCTATTCGTTTGGTAAGGGAACGTGATGTTCATGTGGCCATTATTGATCAGGTAATGGAGCCCGTAGGAGGTTTTCATTTTGCCCAGTATCTGACAGCCAATAATATAGATGTCCCTATCATCATGGTTACAGCTCATGATGTTTCGGACATTTTACTGGAGGCAAGCAAATATGGCGTGACCAGAGTGCTGCAAAAACCTGTGGCGCCTGAGAAAATTACTTCTGCCCTTTCCCGGATACTGGCGCAGAGAGGATTGCGCACGACGCCTCTCACAACCCAGATTCATTCGACAGTATTTTCGCCTGCCGATCTGATGCACAGGGCCATAGAGCTTGCCGCTGCCAATCGCAAGTCAGGCAGGGGTGGTCCTTTCGGTGCGATCGTGGCTGATTCGGAAGGCCATATTCTTGGAGAAGGGGCAAGTGGCATAGCATCACGTTGTGATCCTACAGCTCATGCGGAAGTAATGGCCATTCGTCAGGCAGCGGAAAAAACAGGCAGCCCGGATCTTAAATCCTGCAGGCTGTATTGCAGCAGTGAACCAACCAAAATAGGCAAGTCATTGATTGCCAGTGTCGGTATTGAAAAAGTATATTTTGCACTTAGGCATCCGGAAATGGAACAGTTTCTGGGAGAGCCGAAACCGGAGAGCAAACCTGAATATATTCGTCTTTGTCATGAGGATGCGTTGGCGATGATGCAGGCGATCAGGCGAAATAAAAAACAGGAATAAAGGTGATTTTTCCCTTTAACTTGTGAAGAACTATTTGCCTGATATTTGTTTTCTCTGTTATGCAATGCATAATTTTAGCAGTTTGAAACTGGAAAGCGCTTTCTATGTCTTTGAACAGTATTCTGGGCGTAATTTCGCCAGTCCATATTTTATGGACTATAGTTTGGCACAGGGCCCGGTTTGCTGGCGTCGATGGTTTTGGTAACCGCTATTTTGTATCCCGGTGGAGATCCGGATATAATACGGAACGTCGCTGGGTGATATACGGAGGCAGGCCAGAAGCCTCGAAAGTTCCGCCAGAATGGCATGGGTGGCTGCATCATCAAACCGATGAGTTGCCTTTAGAAGGTGTTTCCTCGTTTCGGCGAGAGTGGCAAAGGCCTTATAAGCCCAATCTGACTGGAACAGAAGGAGCTTACCGCCCACCGGGATCTCTTCTGCAAGGGGGAAAAAGGGATCGGGCGACAGGGGATTACGAGGCTTGGACTCCGCCAGGTAAACAATAGAGAGAAAAAAGAAATGAAGCGTAGTGTCATAGAAACAGTTCTGGGAGCCGTGGTTTTGTTTATCGCAGGCTTTTTTCTGGTGTTTAGCTATCAAACTTCGAATGTAGGATCTGTTGATGGCTATGAAATTACCGCCGAGTTCTCAGGTATTGGCGGCCTGCGTCCCGGAGATGAAGTGCAAATCAGTGGCGTAAAAATCGGGACCGTCAAGACTGTAGGGCTTAATGACGAGACGTATCTGGAACGGGTAACCATGAGTATAGAACAAACGGTCCGCTTGCCTGAAGACACGGCAGCGCTTATCAGTTCAGAAAGCCTGCTGGGTGGCAGGTTTCTATCGCTTGAGCCAGGAGCTGCCGAAGAAATGATCACAGCTGGCGGTCATATTCAATATACCCAGGCGCCCCAAAATCTTGAGCAGCTTCTCGGCCAGTTTATTTTCAGCATGCAGAATGAGGAACCTCCTGCGCAGTGAGATATTTTATTTTATTCATATCAGCCTGTTTTCTTGCCGTTGCCGCCTGGCCGGTTGAGGCGGGGATGGTGGATTTTCCTGTAGTCCGCATTCAGTCGCTGGATAAAACTACGGCCAGAACCATGACTTTCGATGCCCGGGTTGGTAGTACAATAAAATATGGACCATTATATATTAGAGTTCAGGCTTGTCGCAGGGCTCCTCCCATGGAACAGCCCGAATCGGCAGCTTTTTTGCAGGTCTGGGAAGTAGACATGAAAACAAATGAGCCCCAATGGGTGTTTTCAGGATGGATGTTTGCTTCTTCACCGGCTCTCTCAGCTATGGATCATCCTGTATATGATGTATGGGTAATCGACTGTCTGTCGGAAGATCAAAAGCAGCAGAAGGAAACTACAGAAGAATCTGAAGTCCAGGAAGAAGCTGTTGAAGATGTGGTGGACAGCGAAGCTGAAATAATAGAACAGTAGACGGCTGCTGAAGAGGGCTTGCCTTTTTTGGCAATGCGCACAAAAAATACAAAAAACCCGAAATGTCTATATAATCTCTGACATGATTACAGAGCTTAACGAACGTTCGCGACATATACTTAGATTGATCGTTGAAAGCTACCTTGAAAGAGGCGAGCCAGTTGGTTCGCGTACTCTCTCAAAAATGCCAGGGATAGAATTATCTTCCGCCTCCATTCGTAATGTGATGCAGGATCTGGAAGAGAGCGGCTTTTTGCAGGCTCCTCATCCATCTGCGTGTCGACTGCCCACTCC
>CAZJRT010000087.1:0-7339 GCA_964548445.1 uncultured Pseudobdellovibrionaceae bacterium | reverse complement strand
ATTCAGGAAATCAAAACTGATTTTGCCAGTGCCAGGCCTTCAATGGCAACCCGTAAAACCTCTGGTAACTGCCTCGACAAACTTGTCCCTGCTGTTTCCGAGATGATCGGCGGCTCTGCTGATCTCACCGGTTCAGTTAACACACTCGTCAAAGGAATGGGCTCGCTGCTTCCTGATGATGGTTATAGCGGTCGATACGTACATTATGGCGTACGCGAACATGGCATGGCCGCGATGATGAACGGCATGGCCCTTCATGGCGGCATAATTCCCTACAGCGGGACTTTCCTGCAATTTGCGGACTACTGCCGACCGGCCATCAGGCTGGCCGCCCTGATGAAGCAACGGGTCATTCATGTAATGACACACGATTCTATTGGTCTGGGCGAAGACGGACCGACCCACCAGCCGATAGAACATCTGGCAGCTTTGCGTGCCATACCCAACTTGCATGTTTTCCGTCCTTGCGATGGAGTGGAAACGGCTGAGTGCTGGCAAGCGGCAATAAACAATATGTCCGGACCAAGCGTTATTTCACTGACCAGACAAAATCTTCCGACTTATCGCGAAGCTGATCAGGAAAACAAGTGCGCTCGGGGTGCATACGTAATCGCGCCCTGTAACATCCATTCTCCGGAAATCACTATTTTCGCATCCGGCTCAGAAGTCGAAATTGCCGTGCAAGCAAAAGAGCTGCTTGAGCAGGATAAACTGCTGGTGCGTGTTGTATCCGTACCTTGTCTGGAGCTGTTCCTTAAACAGGACATAAATTATCAACGCCAGGTAATCGGAGAGAGCCATGTCAAAGTAGCTATTGAGGCAGGCGTCAGGCAGCCATGGGACCGGCTAATCGGTTCTGATGGCATATTTATCGGCATGTCCACTTTTGGAGAGTCTGCACCGTACAAGCATTTATATGCTCACTTTGGCATTACACCAGAAGCGGCAGCGGCTGCTATCAGGAAAAAGCTTTAATCATCTTAGTGTATGGAAGTTTGCTTTTTCCCTTTATAGAGCCATTGTTACCTGTTAATACATGTGCAAAACAAACACGAACTTAAGGGTGAATTAAATGACCGCAAAAGTAGCTATTAACGGATTTGGTCGTATCGGCCGTCTCGTATTCCGCGCCATGTTTGAATCAGGGCGTGATGATATCGAGATCGTAGCCATTAACGACCTGGCCCCCAATAAAACCAATGCCCATCTGCTGAAATATGATTCAGTTCATGGCCCATCGCCTTTCCCGGTAGAAACCAGAGGCGAAGACACGATGATCGTTAACGGCAAGGAAGTTAAGGTATTCCAGAACCGTGATCCTGCTGCTCTTCCATGGGGAGATCTGGGTATTGATATCGTAATGGAATGCTCCGGACGCTTTACTTCACGTGCAGACGCTTCCAAGCACCTTGAAGGCGGTGCCAAGAAAGTACTGATCTCCGCTCCTGCAACCGACGAAGACATCACGGTTGTTTATGGCGTGAACGATGACGACATTGAAGCTGCACACAAAATCGTTTCCAATGCTTCCTGCACGACAAACTGTCTGGCTCCGGTAGCCCATGTTCTGCATAATCTGGTGGGTATTGAAAAAGGCTTCATGACCACGATTCACAGCTACACAGGCGACCAGAATACTGTCGACACAATGCACAAAGATTTGCATCGTGCCCGTGCAGCTGCAGTTAACATGATCCCTACCACGACCGGAGCTGCAAAGGCAGTCGGTAAAGTCCTGCCGGAACTGGCCGGGAAGCTCGATGGCGTTGCTATCCGCGTTCCTACACCTAACGTTTCACTTGTTGATCTGAAGTTCAATTCCGGACGCGATACTACTGATGAAGAAATCAATGCTGCTGTAAAAGCTGCCGCCGAAGGAGATCTCAAAGGGGTCCTCGGTTACTTCGATGAGCCTTTGGTATCAAGTGATTACAATCATTCCCCTCTATCTTCATGCTTCCAGTCTGAAGGCACTAGAGTAGTAGACGGCAATCTGTGCCGCATCATGTCATGGTATGACAACGAATGGGGCTTCTCATGCCGCATGCTGGATACCGCCAAGAAGATGCACGATGCAGGCTACTAAGACAGCCCGATAAAGTCTCTTACAAAACGAGCCTGAAATTCAGGCTCGTTTTTTTGCTGAAATCCGGCCAGTTTTCGGGAAACATTCTTAACAAAAGAAACTTGCCGTTATATAACAGCGTTGATCTAACAAGATACAAAGTAACAATAACCCTCAAGCGGTTGGAGAAAACATGGCACCAGAAAAACTTAAGCCCGGCGTAGTTTCCGGCGACGATTACCTCAAACTCGTAGCGGCATGCAAAGAAGGCAAGTACGCTTTACCTGCAGTTAATGTAGTAGGCAGCAATTCAATAAATGCGGTTATGGAAGCCGCAGTGATAAATCGCTCGGACGTTATCGTCCAGCTTTCCAATGGCGGCGCAGAATTCTATGCTGGCAAAGGCTGCCCGGACAGTTTCAAAGCTAAAGTTTATGGCGCGGTTTCTGCCGCACGCCATGTACATGAACTTGCAAAACTTTACGGCGTATGTGTAGTCCTCCACACAGACCACGCCAACCGCAAGCTGATCCCATGGATCGAAGCTCTGCTGGATGAAGGTGAAAAGTTTTATAACGAGACTGGCAAGCCTCTGTTCACTTCCCACATGCTTGATCTTTCTGAAGATCCTATCGATTTCAACCTCAGTGAATCTGCACGCATCTTAAAGCGCGCTGCCAAAATCGGCATGAGCATTGAGATCGAGCTCGGCGTTACAGGTGGTGAGGAAGACGGTATTGGCTCAGAGGACAATATCGACAACCCTAACATGTACACTCAGCCAGAAGATGTACTGCAAGCTTACGAATGCCTGTCCCCTATAGGGCACTTCTCGGTAGCAGCTTCATTTGGAAATGTGCATGGCGTTTATAAGCCGGGCAATGTCAAGCTCCGCCCTGAGATCCTGAAACATTCACAGGAGCTGGTTAACGAACGTCATAATACAGGAAGCAACCCGCTTGATCTGGTATTTCATGGCGGATCAGGTTCAGAGAAAGATAAAATTGAACAGGCACTGCAATACGGTGTGTTCAAGATGAACATCGACACCGATACGCAGTTCGCTTTCTCAGAACCGGTAGGCAAATACGTCAAGGAAAACGAACGTGCCTTCCTGTATCAAATCGACCCCGAAACCGGAACGCCATATAAAAAGGTTTACGACCCACGCAAATGGCTCCGTGAAGGTGAAAAAGGCATGATTGCCCGCATGACCGAGGCTTACAAAGATCTTGGCTCTACTGGCAAATCCATTTCAACAGCGATGGAACACCAGGAAGCGGCTGAGTAGTCCTACATTTTTCCGTCATGCCCGCTTTATGCGGGCATCCGGTTCCCCGCATAAGGCGGGGATGACCTAGGCTATACTTTTCCGCACCAAAGCACGTCATCAATATTATCAGCGCCACAAAAGAGCATCGCCAAGCGATCAATGCCTAGAGCTATCCCTCCGCTTTCCGGCATTCCCTGCTCCAATGCTACGATAAATTCTTCATCTACCGGCCATTGCTCTCCGTATAGCTTTTTCTTTAAAGCCAGATCATCGTTGAATCTCTGCTTTTGAATAACCGGATCGGTCAGTTCACCAAAGGCATTGGCCAGCTCCATACCGCAGACATAAACCTCAAACCGTTCGGCAAAGCGGGGATCTTCCGGCTTCGGTCTGGACAGCGCCGCCATTGAAACCGGGTAATCGTAAAGAATTGTCGGCACACCCTGCCCCAATTCAGGCTCTATCTTCTCAAGGAAAATCCTGAAAAACAGATCTTCAAAACTATCATCTTCACAGCAATGTATTCCTGATTTCTTCACGGCTTCAATAAAGGCGGTATTATCCGAGTCTTCAGCTGGCAGATATTTTTCAAGGTTTAAATCTGCATGTTTTTCAAAAGCTTCGCAGACAGAAATCCTCTCCCAATCACTAAATGGATTAGCGAATTTATCTTTAAATTCAAGCCGCTCTATACCCGCCTTATTAGCGCAAAATTGGAACAGTGAAACACAGTCATCCATAATATCATTGTAGCCAGCATGAGCCCGATACCATTCGACCATGGTAAATTCACAGGAATGCAGACTTGAACCTTCAGCATTTCTAAAACAATGGCAGATCTGATAGATTTTTGGCAAGCCTGCAACCAGCAGCTTTTTCATCGCAAACTCCGGACTGGTATGTAAGAACAACTCCTCAATATTATCCTGCTCCGGAGATATTTTTTCTGTTCTGAATGCTCGCAGATGTACCTCCATTCCGGGAGATCTTTGCAAGGAAGGGGTTTCTACTTCAAGGAAACCTTGCTCATCGAACCATTCACGAATTGCCCTGAGCAGCTTCGCTCGTGTTTTCAGGTTCTGGATTTTGCTATAAAATTGCTCTTGAGCCCACCACATACTTGCATTTTCTCCATAAAGCGGTTACAACACGCCGAAGTTTATGCAAGGAGCGGGAAAATGAAAGATAATATCCACCCCGATTACCACGAAATTACAGTGGTTATGACAGACGGTACAGAATACAAAACCCATTCAACATGGGGAAAAGAAGGTGACGTGCTGCGTCTGGACGTCGATAGCAAATCTCACCCTGCCTATACTGGTGGTGCTCATCGCGTTATTGAAAAAGGCCAGCTTTCCAAATTCGAAAAGCGTTTTGGCAGCTTTCTTTCCAGTGGCGACAAATAAGTAATCGTCTATCCAAATTATAACTTTTCAAGGAATGAGGTTGTTTATGAATAAACTTCTCATAACAGTATTGCTTTCTATAATTGCTACTCCGGCTCTTGCACATACAGATGCTGGAGCAGTTGAGGGTTTTACCGCGGGCTTCCACCATCCTTGGTATGGCCTTGATCATCTTCTGGCAATGGTCGCTGTGGGTATGCTTGCTTCATTGAAAGGCAGCAAGGCAATCTGGATGATTCCCCTGATCTTCGTAGGCATGATGGCCGCTGGCGGAGTTATGGGGGTTGCCGGCTTAACCGTCCCGTTTATTGAACTGGGAATAATTGGTTCTATAATAATATTCGGCTTGCTGATTACCGTAAACGCAAACCTTGCCACACCTGTAATTGCCGTTATCGCAGGTTTTTTTGCTATTATGCATGGCCATGCCCATGGTACTGAAATGCCGGTAAACGCACTTGGCCTCACATACGGCTTCGGATTTATGCTGGCTACCGCCATGCTGCATGGTGTTGGCATAGGTATAGGACTAACCGCTTCTCGCCCGGCATTCCGCACTGCTGTCCGCGCAGGCGGTGCTGCAATCTGCGCGGCAGGACTCTTCTTCTTAATAGCTTAAGGTCACGCTGCTTCCAGCTGATTTAGTGCACTGCTCAGCTTGACAAGAGCACTTTGAGCGTCTTCACGGCGGCGTTTTTGTTCTTCAACAACTTCTGCCGGAGCTTTGGAAACGAAGTTCTCATTGCTTAGCTTGTTGTCAATTTTCTGAATATCCGCTTCAAGCTTGGCAATTTCGCGACGTAATCTTTCCCGTTCCTTGTCGAGATCAATAATTTCAGCAATAGGCATAATCAGCGTAGCTTCATCGAGCACCGTTTGCAGTGAGCCTTTCGGAACAGTCTCCGAGACCGTAATGCTTTCAAGGCGAGCCATCCGGCAAATGATTTCATTATACTCATCCAGTCGACGCTGAGTTGTCCCGGAAGCTCCTTTAACCAGCAGCTGAACTTTTGCAGAAGCAGGTACGTTCATATCTGAACGGATACTACGCACCTCGGTAATAATGCGTGAGAGCCAATCCATCTCGGCAATGGCCTCTCCATTAACAAGATTAGCATCGTATTCAGGCCATGCTTTGGTTAGCAATGGCGTATTATCATCTCTTTGATAGCCAAGCTTGCTGTAAAGTTCCTCTGTTATGAACGGCATAAACGGGTTGAGCAAGTGCAGTATCTGTTCGAGTGCCCAGGCAGTTGTTTTGCGTGTTTCAATAGCAAGAGGATCGTCTTCGGATCTACCGGACAAAACAGGCTTGGTATATTCAAGATACCAATCGCAGAAAGTACCCCATGTAAACTGGTATATAACGTTAGCCGCTTCATTAAATCGGTAAGCTTCAAGAGCGTTTTCTATTGCGGTTTTCGTGCGCACCACTTCGCTAACAATCCACTTATTAGGAACATAAGTCACGGTGATCGGTGAAAAATCAGAGTCAGGAGCACATTTATTCATTTCGCTGTAACGAGAAGCATTCCAAAGCTTCGTAGCGAAATTACGATATCCCTCGACACGTTCTTCGGAAAGTTTGATATCCCTGCCCTGTGCAGCCATTGCTGTAAGCGTAAAGCGCAATGCATCCGCTCCATAGCGATTGATCAATTCCAGAGGATCTATAACATTACCCTTGGATTTGGACATCTTCTGTCCCTTGGCATCACGAACAAGTGCATGGATATAGACTTTGCGAAACGGGACATCTCCCATGAAATGGAGTCCCATCATCATCATTCGGGCGACCCAGAAGAAAATGATGTCAAAGCCCGTGATCAGAACATCTCCGGGGTAGTACTTCTCTACTTCCTTAACGTCATCTGGCCAACCCAGTGTTGAGAACGGCCACAGTCCCGACGAAAACCATGTATCGAGCACGTCTTCATCCTGCTGCAACTTAGCCATTTCTCCATAATGATCACGTGCGGCAGCGTATGCTTCTTCTTCTGTTTCCTCTACGAAAACAATGCCATCTGGACCGTACCATGCAGGAATCCTGTGACCCCACCAGAGCTGGCGACTGATACACCATGGCTGGATATTACGCATCCATTCAAAGTAGGTGTTTTCCCACTGCTTTGGCACAAAGACAGTTTTACCGGTTTCAACAGCTTCTATTGCAGGTTTGGCCAATGTCGGAGCATCGCAATACCATTGATCGGTCAGGTAAGGTTCAATGATCACGCCAGAACGATCTCCGTAAGGAATAACGTGATTATGATCCTTTATTTCGACAAGATAATCCTGCTCATCGAGTTCTTTGACTATTTGCTTTCGCGCCTCAAAACGATCCATACCACGAAGATGTTCAGGTGCATTTTCATTAAGACAGGCATTAGTATCCAGAATATTTATCATTGGCAGGTCATGGCGCTTGCCGACTTCAAAGTCATTAAAGTCGTGTGCTGGCGTAATTTTAACAGCACCTGTGCCCTGCTCCGGATCTGCGTGCTCGTCAGCAACAATCGGAATAAGTCGATCTGTCAAAGGAAGCTGGGCAAATTTGCCAATCAAGTCTTTATAACGTTCATCTTCAGGATG
>CAZJRT010000086.1:0-7346 GCA_964548445.1 uncultured Pseudobdellovibrionaceae bacterium | reverse complement strand
GGCCAGGAATATTACCCCATACGGTTGTTTCACTGAACAGAGGGGCGATACTGCCCGCTGTAACCCTGAGGAAGCTGTCAAAACATGTGTATTCGAATACACTATCGGCTTTGGCAATCAGGTTCTGGTTCTGCACTACTTCTCTCTCGGCTGTCAGCCATGCCTGAGATTCGATAGCATCCCAATAGTCACAGTCGCAGGTGGATTCGGCGATAACGCCAGCCCCGTCTGTTGCATACGCGCATTCAGCCAATGCCGGCTTTGATGCTGGAATAGTAAATGTAAAAGCCACAGCCATAGTCAGGCAGAGGCATTTTATAGATTTACAATAAGTTATGGTTTCCCCCATGCCATAATTCATAAACACTGCCTTAATCCTTCCTCAAAGTATAAGCCTTGTCAGCCTGATTGTCATGAAAGGAGCACCATCCCCTTAGTAATTTTAGCCTGATTCTGATGTTTTCGGCAAAATCATCCTTATTTATCCCTTCATTTCCTTCTGCTACTGGACGCATGCGCCTGCCTCCGGATCATAGTGGCATCCCTGGTTCGGGCAAACATGCTCCTGGAATTCAATAGTTTCGGTATCAACCACCAGATCGTGTACGATCACAGGATCTTCCCTGGTATAAGTCAGGCCAACAGGGATGGGTGGACTGGTGCACGGGGGCTCTCTTAATTCGACATACGAGCCAAAGCCTTCCGGAACCGGCTCATCAACAGTATGATAGTCAAGATCCTCGTTATTTGATATATCAATAAATTCCTGGAATACCTGCGAGTTATCACATTCTTCTGGATATAATCTTGGATCATAACCAACAAAGTCTTCTATCTCGTATAAATTACCTCTCCCCATTTCCGGCAGCCATGGAGGATGGAAATTTGTGCACTTGGCTATTTGCCAGACCAGAGCCATCGCTTCACAAGTATATGAAGCGCCGCCGATTGCTGGTGTCGCTCCATCCATTGCAGAAGTGCCACCAAGGAATGTGTGCCCGAAATTATTTTCCAGGTATGTCGTAAGAGGATCGATGACGGCTGATGTAAGAGAATCTGCCATCGATCCTTCGTCCCTGGCAAAACCTGTATTGATAATCCGAGATCCCCGTACAGTTCCTATATCGATGTTAATTTCTTCAAATTCCTGACTTTCGCTAAAAATCGGGGCGATCACATCAGATGTGTAACCAAGAAATTGATGGAAGCAGGTATATTCAAAAACGCTGTCAGGTTTCAGGATAAGGCTTTGATTCATAAGTATATCGTATTGACCTGCCAGCCATGCCTGTGACCGGAGAACATTCAGATAGTCTTCGTCGCATGCCTCGCTTCCATCTCCGCCGGGAATGCCTCCTTCAGTAGCTGTTCTATCTTCAGGCATTCCGAGTCCGCCAAAATTTACATCACCGGGAGCTCCCGAGCCGCCACCGAAGCCGCCGCTTCCTCCACCGGCACTTCCGCCGCCGGCACTTCCTCCACCGGCACTTCCTCCACCGGCACTTCCTCCACCGGCACTTCCGCCGCCGGCACTTCCGCCGCCGGCACTTCCGCCGCCGCTTCCAGTTCCCCCTTCTACCACGCCTGCGGTCGGAGTAGTGCCGCCGAGTTTGTTATTCGCATCCTCAACCAGAGCTTCTCTAACGGCTGGATCACTAAGGTCCTGGCCCCATGCCTCCTCAGGATCAACCTGAACCCATGTGCCGTCGTCCTGTTGAATGCGGATTTCATAATGAAGGTGACTGCCTGTACCAACGCCCGTATTGCCGACTTGCATAGTACGATTTTCTGTATCATATCCTTCAAGGTGACCGTAAAAAGATTGAACGCCATTGCCATGATCAACTATTACGTAATTGCCATAACCTGAAGCGGTTCCTCCAGTCATTGTCCCTTCGGGAACCGGGATATCATGTCCCTGGTCGGCACTTCCGGGCAGGTTCAGGTCAACACCGTTATGAGGTCTTTCTGTGCCATAGACAGGATGAGTGCGCATGCCATATTCACTGGAAACTTCGAATTCAGGTAGTGGGTTGTTGATAACAGTAGACCCGCTCTGGGCGAGTGCTATCCCGCTGGAAATAAACAGGGCCAGGAAGTATATAATCCGACTTCTGAATTTTTTCATGCCCTAAGCCTTCACCTTGCCGGGGAATTTTGTGGCGTATAAACACCTTCCGATTTACGGAAGAAAGAATTTTTCTCCCTGTTCCATGAAAGCAAAGTGTATTCTCCGGTTTCATTATCCGTAAAAGCCATCAGATCTTTAACCCCCTCAGTTTGAGAGTCTGCAATCATCACACCGAATGCGCGAAATTTCGATATGGGATGCAAAGCGCCATCTTTGTTTATAGTAAACACTACGAAAACATCACCTTTGTAGTCTTCCGGATACAAGTTGTAATCGCGCGGCACGTAGGCAATTAACTCGGGATGGTTATCATTATCAAGGTCTTCTGCCGCCATGCCGATGGGAAGACGAAGGCGTCCTTTTCCGCCAGTCAAATCTTGAGCTTCCTGATGGATTTCTACAGGAAGGGCCTTCCAGACCTTTTCATAGGTTCGGCCGGTCGTGTAAAGGCGCCATTCGGGAACTTTTGCAGCATAAGCCGAGGACCATGCGCAAACCATTGACATGGCGCTTATGGTGAAAAGAAGAGAAAGAGACTTCTTGATCATTGGGAATCCTTACACTGCCTAATCAATTCTACCAAAAGGAAATAGGTTTATACAAAGACCATATCATACAGGTCTCCTGATACTAACTTATTATACAGCGGGACAATTTGTACAAATCATCTTCTACTGTGTTTCCAAGAGAATAAAAAACCTATGACCCGCAATCGCTTTCATCTCCTCTGATTGCGAAGTCCATTTAAATTTTAGCATAACGGCCATCGGAAGGAAAAAAAGATATATTTTAAGGGCCGGGAAAAGAATGCTGACGGTTTATGCGGTCGAAGACAGAACACCACGGCTTTAGCCGTGGATGAATGAGCTATTCTCAAGTTGTCATGCCCGCCTTGTGCGGACATCCGGATACCCGCACACGCTCCGCTTGGCGGGTATGACGATTTGAGATCAGCACCGACAGGTGCTGTAATTGCCTGATCGCCCACGACGATCAGGCGGCGTAGCCATAGAACCCCGGCTTTAGCCGGGGGTATCTATTTTTCAGAAGGCAGATACGAACTGGTTTCGGGGCTCCAGCGATAAGTTAAGCATTCAAAATCGTTCCAGGGATCATTACAGACGATAAGATCTCTTACTCCCTTGTACAGTTCTCCGGTACTAACCTTGGAAGCTCTGAATTCGCCGATAGTAAAAAGGCCTTCATCTGTATCGGCCAGGATAAAATGTGTACAGCCCGACAGGCGGGGACAGGAACCCTCTGTTTCCTGAAGACGCAATATAAGTTCTGGTAGCTGGTCCCGATTCAAATTGGTCAGCGATACTTTATAACCAGTTTTTTCCAGATGCTGTTCATGCAGCCATCTGTTGAGTTTACTTGATAACAAAGGTCCCGGTTCCTGCCCGAATAATATTTCCTGTGCACGGGCATATCTATATGCGACCGGCATACTCAAAAGCAGGCAAAGTAGCAAAAATAGAATTCTGTTCATCTATTAAATTATGGAGAAGGAGGCAGGTCGATGTCCAGTATTGCCATATTAAAATCATAGGATGTATCACTTTCTTCAGTGTCTTTATAGATGGTTCCTATGAATTCCCCCTTGATCAGCACCTCTACAGAATCAAGGGCATTTTTGCGCATACGCAATTTGATGTCGGGGTTGCCGAACTTTCCGGACAGGTATGCTTGCAGTCTTGATACTTCTTCGGCTGTAAGATTCATTGTTTTTATTCTCCTCAATTCAGGATGCAAGAGTAACTCTGCTTGCCTCGCTGTCAAGTGCAGGTTTGTAAATTTTGCCGGTTTCGAGGCCATATTCGACAGCATTATAGCAGGCAGTGCATAAAGTTTTTCTGTTGCTGAATTGACCTGGATAGAAGGGTTCATGGAAAATCAGACGGATGGTTGCTCCCGTACTTTTGGCAAAATTCCATAGATGAGGGGGCATATCCATATCGCCGTACCAGGCGTAATTATCACGTTCTTGCTGATTTTGAACGTTTTCCTGTCGGACAGTGAAAGGTTGAATGAGCACTTCATTTTTCTCAGCGTCACCACTTAACGCAATAGAAAAGATTGAGGATTTAAATGGGCAAACCTGCCTGCCATCAGAAGATGTTCCTTCCGGAAAAAGAATAACTTTTTTGCCCTGTTCAAGCATACTGGCAACTGCTCTTGTGCCAGTGGCGGCCGTTTTGGGATTACGATCAATAAAAGCAGTTTGCTGAAGGCGGGAGAGGAAACCAAATACCGGCCAGTTTGCCACCTCTTTTTTGGCGACAAATGAAGCGCGTAACAAACTGCCAATAACGGGAATATCCAGATATGACAAGTGATTGGAAACAAAAATTACCTTTTCATTCTTTGTGGGCGTCCCCTCTATCAAAACTTTAATTCCAAATAGATAACAAATTCCTTTGTGCCAAAGGCAGGGGAGAATGTAAGTGTATTTTAGCGGGAAAGCTATGAGAACAACACATTGAAAAGGTACCAGTATTAAAGACCATACAAGGAAGACGGACGCTTTTAATAGTGCTTTGGATGTATTCATCTTGCAGCTTCTGTGCCAATTGATATTGCAGCTTCGGCTATTGGAGCATCAGAACCGGGAGGGACGCCCTGAGTAGTATGCCGCTCATAATGTCTCCGATATCGGGATGTAATAAGCTGGGTAGGCAGGACTATACAAACGTCTGTAGTTTTGAAGACCGGATCGATAATTGCACCATCTCCGATATATGCTCCCAGGCGCAGATAGCCTTTGATTAAAGGCGGCAGCGAAATAAATACTTCTTTCGGTTTAATATCTTTTGCAGGACACAGGTTCATATCAATGTAAAGGTTGTCCAGAGCTTTGGGGCGCAGGCCTTCGGGTGCCAGATGGTTATGATGCATGTAGGCAAGCCAGGGGGATATTTTTCCAATATCTGTTTCATGGATACTGGCACATCCGAACATCAGTTCGATATTATGTTCTGCAACATAATTGGCTATGCCTTTCCAGAGGAGTTGCATAACGGGTCGTGTTCTGTATTCTGGAAGGACACAGGAACGCCCAAGTTCCAGCAGGCTATGCCCGCAATTGAGAAGCTCGGTAATATCATACTCGCTACTGGTATAAAAACGTCCATGACGATCCGCGATTTCTCTGCGCAACAGCCGGTATGTTCCAACAATATTACTTTTTTCTTTGCCGCGTGATTGATCAATGACAACCAGATGATCGGCAATAGGATCATATTCGTCAAAATCTCGTTTGTCTCTAGCCATCTCATCCGTCGGTATGGCGGAATATTCCTCATAAAACACTTTATAACGCAAGTGTTGAGCCGCTTCGACTTCTTCTGTGCTGGAGGCTAACCGGACTGTTATGGGATCTGTATCGACTGTATTTACCATCACATCAAGTTGCTTGTATCCGGCTGGAATTAATTGACCGGAAAACTCTAGAGTCAGTTATTTATATATGCAAATTCTAAATTTTTCTTGCATCGTAAGGTTTCTGTTGCCACGGTCAAGCTAATTTGTAGGAACCCGCTGATTTCCGGAGATTTTTATGTACGGAGTATTATTTGTTTGTCTTGGTAATATTTGTCGCTCTCCTTCGGCTGAGGGCATGTTGCGAAGACGACTTGAGCAGGAGGGCCTGCAGGAACAGGTGTTTATTGATTCGGCAGGGATGCATGACTTCCATGCCGGTAGTGAGCCGGATATAAGAGCTATACAGGCTGCAATGTCCAGAGGGTACTCACTGGATGGGCTGTTGGCCCGGAAAGTGGCGGCCGAGGATTTTTCCCGGTTTGATTTGATTTTGGGAATGGATTTTTCGCATAAACAGGCACTTGAGAGAATTAAGCCCAAAAAGTCTTCCGCTCGTATCGCTCTTTTACTTGATTACGCAAAAAACCCTCCTCAGCGAGAAGTCCCTGATCCTTACTATGGGGGGGCAGCAGATTTTGAATATGCACTTGATCTGATCGAAGCTGGTGTGGAGGGGCTTATTGATCATATCAGAAGGCGGATAAAATCCAGTGACAGGTGATGAAACTCACATCGCTCGTGAAAGATGGGGAAGGGCGCTGCGGTATCCTTTCATAAACCCAGGCAGGGATCTTGCCTGCCGTATTTTTGCTATTGATAGTGAGAAAGTTCCCTGCACGATAAATACCGAACCGGTAAGTGTCAGTATTTCCAGGGGAGCGGGGCCTTGTAACTGGCTGGTACCGGAAAGACAGAGAACGCCGGTAAGCACTTTTAACATTAAATGCAAAACGTCCATAGGCGTCTACGAAGCAAAAGACCGGATTCCTTTACTGGCAATAGGCTCTAATTCATCGGACGAACAGCTTTATCGTAAATTTCATAGTGCGGATTGTAGTAGCGATTTTCTGGTTATGCCGGGCTGGCTGCAAAATTATGCAGTAGTTTATATGCCGCTAATTGCTCCTTACGGATCGATTCCTGCTACGATATATCCTGTTAATAGATCCAGATGCAGAGTTACTGTCGGCTTTTTCAGCGTTGAACAAGCACGTCATATAATAGGTACTGAAACCCCATATGATGTATGCTTCCTTAATAATTCTGTCCATATGGATAATGATCAGCATTTCGCAGATGCATTAGCATTCGTTTCCAGATCAGGAAATCTATCGCTCGATGGTAAAAATCCTGTTCTTATAAAAGAAATTCCTCATCAAGGGGAAGCAGAGAGCTTAACCGCACTCAATCAGTTGGAAATACAGAACAGGATCTGTGAAGTTTCAGGCATGTATTTGGATTTTAAGGAACTTGTTTGTTCGCATATTGATGATGCTGTTTTGCGGAAAAAAACGAACAAGTGGCTGCAAGCTGAGTATGCAATTTCCAATCCGGAAGAATTTGGAGCCAATATAATCTCTGCAATTGAATGAAATCGAAAGTGTGGCGTCCCCGGCGGGATTCGAACCCACGGCCCCAGGATTAGGAATCCTGTGCTCTATCCTGCTGAGCTACGGGGACGTTACATCGCCAACAAGTTGTCATTTTTTACAGGACAGGGCAAGACGTAAATTATTTAGTTTCTTCAGCTGATGGGAAGGGGTAGCAGGCAGGGTTTTCACCTCCGCAACTACCGCAACTACCAGCTTCGCTTTGGGCAGTTGTTGCTTCATTTTCCGACGCAATCATTTTTTGCAACTGATCCAGCGGCGTTTCTGTAAGTTCGCCTGTT
>CAZJRT010000085.1:0-7374 GCA_964548445.1 uncultured Pseudobdellovibrionaceae bacterium | reverse complement strand
CAAAAGCCCAGGGGCCATGGTCATCTGCCATAATAAAAATGATATTGGGTTTTTCATGAACGCTCATAGTCAATTATTTCCAGTTTGTATTAACGGCATATCCGATTCGTGAGAGGAAAAATCTCAACTTACGTATGGCTTATCTCCTACCTTCCTTTGCAGGGTATCGAGACTTCGTTTCAATTGAGATACTACGGTACTATAGGCCGGGTCGCAATACACATTTTGCATTTCCAGCGGATCCATCTCCAGGTCAAAAAGCTCCCATTCCGGCTCGAGATCATTAACATCCATAAAATCACCCGGAGTAGAACAACAGAAATCTCCTGTCGTACCGGGCTGTGCCAAACCATCTGCATAGTAGTAGATAAGTTTGTATTTTTTCGTCCGTATGCCATAATGGGCCGCAACGTTATTGTGCTCACGATTCATCCAAGAGCGGTAATACATTGCCTGTTGCCAGTCATCGGGGGTTTCACCCTTCAAAAGCGGTGCTATGCTGTAACCCTGGAACTCTTCCGGAATATCCAAACCTGCAAGGTCGAGAAATGTGGGGGCAAAATCCACGTTGGTCAAAATATCTTCGTTGACGCTGCCGGCTCTAACCATGGCCGGGAATCTCAAGATAAAAGGCATCCGCAGAGACTGCTCATACATAAATCGTTTATCATACCAGCCATGATCACCGAGGAAAAATCCCTGGTCTGATGTATAGATCACAATGGTATTCTCGGACAGATCGTGCTCATCCAGATAATCAAGCAGTCTTCCGACATTATCGTCGATACTTGCGATCACTCGCAAGTAATCTTTTATATATCGCTGATAAGCCCAGCTTCGATACTCGTTTTCAGACAAGCCTCGCGGCTTTTCGGCCTTGAGGTCGATCTCGTCCATGTTGATACCAACCCGCATGAGAGCGGCTTCGGCAGCCCTGGCACGGTTCGAGTAATCATCATAAAGCGTGGGGGGTTCGGGTATTTTCTTATTCAGGTACATGGATGCGTGCTTTTCATCAGGGTGCCAGGGTCTATGCGGGGCCTTGTGATGACAAAGGAGGCAAAACGGTTTATTTTCATTGATATTTTCGAGCCACTTAAGTGACATATTCGTGATGATATCCGTGGCATATCCTTTTATTGTCTTGCGGGTACCGCCATCAGGGCCTTTGAAAATGAACTCCGGATTATGATAATTACCCTGGCCGGGCAGAACCGCCCAGTCATCAAAGCCGCTCGGACAGTGGTTCGGTCCTGTACCCAGATGCCACTTGCCGAAAACAGCAGTCTGGTAGCCGTTTCTCTGCAGTATCTTCGGGAAGGTCTTTAGCCGATTATTCATTGGCGTCGCAAGCGTTGTTACACCGTTTACGTGGTTATAAGTGCCGCTGAGAATCGTCGCACGGCTCGGCGTACATATCGAGTTGGTGCAGAAACAGTTGTCAAATCGCATTCCTTCGTCGGCAATTCGATCCAGATTTGGCGTCCGGTTGATGACACTGCCATAGCAACTCATAGCGTGCGATGCATGATCGTCGGACATGATAAAAATAATATTCGGTTGTTTTTTCATAGTTCTGCCAATGGCGCCCTTTACCAGCTAATAGTTTTTTTGGTTTTGTGCCGATCCTGACAATATAGTGAATATAGTAGCCGGGCTCAACTAATCATCATCCCACGGTCGCTGCCAGCGCACTGTCCCAATGGCGTTGACATGATCTCTCAAAGCTTCAAAGAGCTGTTTGTACATTTTATGCGATTTATCGAGCGGATTTTGCTCCAACGGATCGTCTTGGAGATTGTATAACTTTAACGGTTCAAAAGGAGTATTCTGTGAAAGTTTCCATTCGCCGTAACGAACAGCATAATAATCCTGCCCGCCATATTGATTGCCCTCACGCCTTACCCAGAAGAGATATCGCTGATCTGCGGATGTGCTTTTTCTGCCGATAAGGGTGGGAAAAAAACTCCTGCCGTCAATTTCGTGATCAATGGATGCACCGGCCGCCTCACAGACGGTCGGGAACAAATCCATGGTAAGGTTTACCGAGTCACTGATAGTGCCGGTCTTTATCCTTCCGGGCCATACTGCACACATTGGAACTTTGATACCGCCTTCATCCATATCCTCCTTGCCGCCTTTGAGCCGGCCATTATCGGCACCTACGTTAAGCTGGCCCCCGTTATCCGAGACAAATATAACAAGCGTATTATCGGCCTTGCCAGAGGCTTCGAGACAGTCGATAATCTTGCCTATGCCATCATCCATATGTTCGATAAGAGCTACAAGCTTCGCTCGTTTTTCCGATATATTGTTTTCACGCAGCTTCACCTTTTCGAGCCACTGCTGTGGCGGCTGGATAGGTGTATGCGGAGCGGTATAGGCAAGATATAAGAAAAAAGGCTGCTCTTTGTCGGCCCGCGTACCAATGTAATCACACGTCCACTGCGTAAACAGATCTGTGGCATGGCCGGACGGTTCGATCTCTGTTTCGTTAAGCCGCATATAATTTTTGCCAAAACGCAGATGATCGTAATAATCATCAATCATACCATCGAGAAAACCCTTGAAATGGTCGAAGCCTCGTTCATTGGGAGTATTCGGGCTTCTCAGGCCGAGATGCCACTTTCCTATTATCGCTGAATGATATTGTCGTTTCCTCAATAGCTGCGGCAGCAGGACGGCGTCTTCATCCAGGTATCCCCAGTTTATATTGCGATAGGTTCGTATAACCCCGGGAACGCCAACCATGTCGGGATAGCGACCTGTCAACAAGGCTGCCCTGGTCGGTGAACAAACCGGACTATTTGCATAAAAATTATTGAACCGCATCCCCGAGTCCATGAGTCTGTCAATATTAGGCGTTCTCATATCTTTGGCGCCATAGCAGGACAGATCGCCATAACCCAGATCATCAACCACTATTAAAAGTACATTCGGTTTGTCAGATATTCCTTTCATGTCTTCACCGCCATAAGAAGTAAGATTGTCTGTAAATGCAAAAGCGGCCACCGCACCCACCGCCTTCATAAAATCACGCCTGTTCATCGTATCTCCTTTTAACGAATATCAGCGAGGAATTTGTTTCCGCTGCTCACCAGGAATGTGCCTTGCAAGGTCACGTTTTATTTTTTCATACTTCGGCATCGAAGCAAGGTTATGCCATTCGTGGGGGTCTTCCCTTATATTATAAAGCTCCTCGCTGCCGTCGGCATACCTGATGTATCTGAAGTCCCTGCCGGAAACACTGTTGAGCCCTCTGCCGTAACTTGTGATGCTGACTCTGCCGGTTTTTCCGCTGGGCTCCTTTAATAATTGGGCCAGACTGGTGCCGTCGGTGTCCTTTAGGGCACCCAGAGCACACAGATAAACGAGAGTTGGATAAATGTCCATATGGTTAGCCGGTTCACGGCAGAGGTTGCCGGCCTTAATGCCGGGCCCGGCGAACATAAGAGGAGTATTTGCCGATTCTTTCCAGAGGGTGTACTTGGACCAGTTCTGCTTTTCACCCTTGTGAATTCCATGGTCACTAACCAATACTACTATGGTATTACTCTTGTATATGCTGTTATTCAACCCCTCCATAACCCTGCCTACGCAGTCATCGACAAATGAGATGCAAGCCAGATACGCCCGAACAAAGTCCCTGGCCTGGCCATACTTCCGTATCACCTCATGCGGCTTCCACCACCAACTGTAAGAGCCGATCTCCTTTGCCGCTCCGGGCACATCATCAAGGTCGTTTTCCAGTATCGCGGGCATCCTTATCTTCTCACGCGGATACATATCGAAATACTTCTGCGGCGCATAAAGCGGCACGTGCGGTTTTTTCGAACCCCAGGCGAGAAAAAATGGTTCCGGAATTTCATTCGAATCCAGCTTATCTTTTATCCAGCCGGATGTTTTCCAGTCTCCGGTCTGCTCGTTATCCACCGGTATTGGCCCCCAGTCATTGCCCCAGGTTTTCTTAGGGACCTCCATGCCGTGCAAGGGCATTTTATCCTCGGGTGGCATATATGTCTCGGGATTGGGTCTATCCAGGGCAGGCCAATATTCGTGCCAGCATTGAGGATCATGGTCGGCTTCATGAAATATCTTTCCGCTGCCGGAAACAAAATAGCCGTTATTTTTGAAATACTTCGGTAATAAAACCACATTATCGAGTACCGGTGATTTAGTTATCCTGTGACGATTCTTGTAAACGCCGGTCTGGTAAGGTGCTTTGCCTGAGAGGGTTGCCGTCCTGGACGGAGCAGACAAAGGGGCCGGACAATAGGCATTCATAAATAGCACACCCTCCGAAGCAAGTTTATCCAGATGGGGTGTCTTGACGTCCGGATGACCGCCCATACAGCCGAGCCAGTCATTAAGGTCGTCAAGATACAAAAACAGCACATTAGGCCTTTTTGCAGCAGCAGTCTCGCTAACCAGTGACCGGCAGCCCAGCAAGGACAGTCCAGCAAGACCAGTATACTTCAAGAATTCTCTTCTCGTTTTTCGTTTGTTCATCGGTTCTCCTCTGGCAGAGTCCAGATCGTTAATTCATCGAGATTTCTCTTACGTGACGGCAAAAGGAAACTGGCCAAAAAGCCCACAAAAAACATTATCAGGTTGCCGAAAATGGTAGTGTAATAGAGGTCGAACGGCACCGAGAGGTATGTAGGCAGAATTTGCTTCTGGGTCAGTATAGTCCACAGCGTAAATAACAGGGTTGCTGCTATACCCACCCAGACGCTGCGGGCGTCGCCGACCTTAGTGAGAAAGCCCAGCAAATATATTCCGAGCATACCGGCCCCCAGAAGTGACCCGAGCATAAGACCTGCGTCCTGCAGTGTTTGCGTCTGCCAGTTAATCAGAAGTATCGCCCCGCCGACCATAAACACCGCCGCCGTAAACGCAAATATCCACGCCACCTTCAGGTAATGACGGTCTGTTTTGCCCTTGACCAGATGTCGCTTGTATATATCGGTAATTCCGATAGTGGAGATAGCGTTGATGCTCGAGTCCAGTGACGACATTGCCGCAGCCAGGGCCGCCGCAATAACACAGCCTTTTATCCCCACGGGCAGATACTTCATTATGAAAAAGGGAAGTATGCGTTCCGGCTTGCTCGCTCCTGTAAGCATCTCGGTAGCGGCATCCGCGGGAAAAACCTCGAAAAAAGCAAACAGGCTGGTACCCAGGAACATATAAAATGCCCAGATTGGAAGACTCGCCGCAACACAGACAAACATTGCGATGCGAGCCTGTCGGGTGGACCTCGAAGCGCAATATCTCTGAATAGTGTTCTGATTGCTGGAATACTCCGTGAGCCAGTTAAAAAGGCCCAGCATGAATATCATCAGGCCCGTCTTTTTTGAAAGCGAAAAACCCCAGGAGATGGGTTTCATCATACCCTGTGAATATTCGTTGAAAGAGAGTTTATCGTGCTGTGATGCTATAGTGAATATCTGTGAAAGGCCGTCGGGTAGCTTGTCGATTATTATACCAAGACATAATAATCCACCAAATAGCAGGACTATCGTCTGTATAACGTCCGTCCATATGACAGCGTCAATTCCGCCGATAATGGTGTATAGGGAAACAAAGACACCGGCAATGAGCACCGAGTTAACAGGCGAAAGGCCTATCATTTCGTGAATGACAAGTGAAACCAGGTATAGAATAATGCTCACACGGACAAGTTGAGACACAATAAAAGCGATCGCTGTATATACCCGCACAGATGGTCCGAACCTGTCTTCCAGGTATTCGTAAGCAGAGGTGATGCCGGCCTTTCTGAAAAACGGCAGAAATACAAAAGCCGCTATTAGAACAGCCACCGGCAAGGCAAAGTTGGCAATGTACCTTATCCATGTGGTCTTGAATGCATCCCCCGGGTAAGAAAGAAAAGTGATCGAACTGATAGAGGTTCCCACCAGGCTTAGTCCTATGACCCAGCCGCTGAATGCCCTGCCGCCGAGAAAATATTCCTCGGTGTTAACATTCTTCCGGGCAAAATAAAACCCCATCACAGTCATAGCAGTAAAATACACGACCAGAACGGTTATATCTGCCCAGTGCAAATCCATTTTTTATCCTTCAATTCCTTTTAGAAGCATAGATTTTCGGGCAACCTTCTTCAGTTGCGCCCGACATCATAAGTTAATAAACCAATCGCCTGAAATCTTGGACCCGGTGAAAAGTAATAAGATTGCCGTTGTGGGGGTCTTTAGCGTCTTTATCACCCGAACGGGACATTATGAGCAAATCATCGCCGTTAATAACCATCTGCGGATAGTGCCTGGATGCCTGTTCTACCGGACCGATTGATACCACGCCGGCAAAACACCAATCCACCATATTTTTGGAAAAGTGAAGCACCAGCCTGCGTCTTTCGTTATCGGCCAGGCAGAATCGGTCATCCGGCAGCAACTCGGGCCTTGTCATGCTGTCAGTGGACTGTGTGCCGACCATCCAGTAGAGCTTTGTCTTTTCGTCATAGACGACAGAGAATTTCATTTGCCCTCCCGGCCATGGCAGATAGAGGTGTTTTTTGCCGGAAGGAGCTTTTTGCAGCATGGTTTCTATCGTGCCGTCGTCCTTTTCCACAACCTTGAGCATACAGGCCATATTTGTGATGCCGGTGTGAGCCCTTAGAAATATATGAAAGGTTTTACCTGCCGGATCATACCAGTAGTGTTTGGGATCGTTTATCTGTACAACGTTTGCTTCGAGCCATCCGATAGGCGGGAAGTTTGCCTTTCCCCCCACATTACGTTTAATATTTGGGTAGTATCCATCATAAAAAGGCACGCCGAACCAATCGAGCTTTTCGTCGTCGACCGCTTCACGAAAAGTTATTTCCGAAGAAAAAGTCCAATTCTCTTGTTTGATCAGATCCTTGTTTACATTTCCCCGTAAAACCACCGGTGCACATTCGCTGATTTTCCAGCCGCCTTTCATTTGGCCATCCATCTTGCGCTCTTTTACTATATAAACATGATCGCCTCTGTACCAGACATTCGTGGCAGAGCCGTGCCATGTTTGCCCCTTGGTCAGTTCAGAATAATCGAACCAGGTGTTGCCCCAGTCGTCGGAATACATTATCCGCAGGTCATTCATATGCCCAAGCATATAAAGCCTGTCGCCGGCAACAAAAGGGGTGAAATGCCACATAGGAAAGTTGGTACGATATTGCCATGTTTGCCCTTCATCATCGGATGTATATATTCGTCCCTGCCCGGTGCCCTTTTCGGGCTCAATGTTTTTTGCACCAGGTCCGCCCAGGCTAAGAGCACCTATCAAGCGCCCGTTCGGACAAACAGCGATACTAGGATCATATAAATAAACCTTATCAGGGTCCGGTGATCGATAGAGCGTTACGTGGTCCTC